>CAYFYG010000417.1:0-10392 GCA_964347225.1 uncultured Dehalococcoidia bacterium
TCCCGCTGGGCCCAGGCGTCGCGCGTTTGCATGGCGCCCCGCAGGTCGTCGTGGTCCGTGATCGCGATGACGTCCAAGTCGGTCGCCGCTTCCACGTAGTCCAGGATCTCCCGCGGAGACGCCATGCCGTCGCCGAGGGCAGTGTGGATGTGGAGGTCGGCTTTGCCGGCCCGCGCGCCGTCGCTCACGCCTTTCCCTCCACGGCCGCGGACGGGTGCTCAGAGGGGACGGGCACTCCGTCCCAGATGGACTCCAGTACCACCCACTGGTCGGGGTAGTCCTGCAGGCGGCGCTCCAGACGGGACAGAAAGCGCAGCGTGTTGGTACGGACGTCCCTCTCCATGTCGCCCGTTCGCTCCATATCCAGGGGCTCCTCCAGGTAGGCGTCGACGCCGCCCTGCTCTGTACGAACACAGAAGGCCGGGATAACTGTCGCCCCGGTGCGCAGGGCTACCTCGATGGGCCCCGTGGGGATCATCGCCTCTTCTCCGAAGAAGGGGAGAGAGGCCCTGGGGCCCTCGATATCGCGGTCTCCAACGAGGGCAACGACGCCACCTTGTCGCAGAATTTGGATGGCCCGTCTTACGCCGGCGAAGCCCACGGGAGCGAAGGAGTGGCCCTTGCTGGCACGCAAGGAGTCCACCAGGCGCGAGAGCCTGGGCGGCTGCAGGGGCTCGGTGAGGGCGAACACCTTTACCCCCTTGGGCAACATCCCTTGCGCGCCCAGCTCCGGGTTTCCCAGGTGGCCGCTTAGCGCGATCACTCCCTTCCCCGCCGCCACCGCGGGCAATACGTGCTCGTCGAAGCCGTAGTAGCGGAGGCGGCGCCGGAAGAAGTCGTCCACGTCGATGTACGGCATTCGCACGAGGTCGACATAGTTCTTGGCGACGTTGACGAACACGTTGCGGGCGGCGGCCTGTACCTTCCTGTCCGGCACTTCCCTGCCCATGACATGGCGGAGATTGTTGATGACGTCGCGCCGGCGGGCGCGAGAGAGCCAATACACTAGCCGCCCCACGATTTGGGCCACGGCGTAGCCGGCCCGCAGTGGTAGCCGTCCAAGGGTGTGAATCGCTATCAGGAAGAGGATGTACTTCCACATGCGTCTGGCGGCCCTGACGGGGCTTCCTTATTCCGAGGGGGAGGCGCCGTCGCTTCCCTGGATGAATTCCTCGGTCAGGATGCGTGCCTGCTCGTCCGTGAACTGCTTGGGCGGTGACTTCATGAAGTAGGCGCACGGGCCAGGCAGGGCCCCAGAGATGCTCCGGTCTAGGGCCAGTTTGCAGCAGCGGATGGCATCGATGACGACACCGGCCGAGTTGGGGCTGTCCCAGACCTCCAGCTTCGCTTCCACGTTCAGAGGCACCTCGCCGAAGCTGGTACCCTCCATCCGGACATAGCACCACTTGCGGTCATCGAGCCAGGGCACGTAGTCGCTAGGGCCGATATGGACGCTGCCTTCGGGCATCTTGTGATCCAGTTGGGAGGTGACGGCGCTGGTCTTGGAGATCTTCTTGGACATAAGGCGCTCTCGCTCCAGCATGTTCAAGAAGTCGGTATTGCCGCCGAAGTTTAGCTGGTACGTGCGCTCCAGTCGGACCCCGCGCTCCACGAACAGGCGGGTGAGGATTCGGTGCAAGATGGTGGCACCCACTTGGGACTTGATGTCGTCGCCCACGATGGGCAGGTTCCGCTCCTCAAAGCGGCGCTGCCAATATTGCTCGCGGGCGATGAACACGGGGATGCAGTTGATCATGGCGCAGCCGGCCTGGAGTACCTGCTCCACGTACCACTTGGTGGCCTCCTCGCTCCCCACGGGCAGGTAGTTGATGACTACGTGCGTCTCCGTATCGCGGAGTATCTTGACGATGTCCGCTGTGGGGCCCGGCGCTTTGCGGATCACTGTGGACAGATACTTGCCGATGCCATCGTGGGTCATGCCCCGGGACACGGGCACACCCAGGTGGGGCACATCCGCGAACTTGTGGGTGTTGTTGGGCTCTGTGAAGATAGCCTCCGAGATATCCTTGCCGACCTTGTTGGCATCGACGTCGAAAGCGGCCACGAACTCGACGTCGCTGATGTGGTAGCCACCCAAGTTGGCGTGCATCAGTCCCGGAACGCTGGTGTCGCTGTCCACTCCCCGGTAGAAGTGCACCCCCTGCACTAGGGACGAAGCACAATTGCCGACGCCTATTATGGCAACGTTGATTTTGCCCACAAACGGTCTCCTTCTGGTGCTCCGCTTCGGTCTGCGGGCGCTTGGCATGCTAATCCTCCGAGCGCTTGGTATGGAACACCCAAGCTATTCTACAGCAAGAAGAGGATAGCCTCACCCCCAAGAAGAAGGCCAGGCCAACTGACGCTGGCCTGGCATCGTCTGGCTGGTAAGCCGTTCAGGCGATTCGGATGCCTCTGACGCAGACAGCAGAGACCCGGCCTTGCCTCGGCGGTTGGGGATAAGCTTCAGCGGTCTGGCGTACGCGAGACTGGGTTGGGGTCTACCCCTTGCCGATCCGGTACATCTTAGTGCCGCACACGGGACAGGCCCCTTGCGTGGCCGGGCGCCCGTTCTTCAAGGTGACCTGCTGCGGGTTGCGCATCTCCCGCTTGGTTCGGCACTTGAGGCAGTAAGCCTGCATATCAAACCCCCTAGCTGGCTCTTGCTATGCCTGCCGTTCTGATGGCCAAGCATACGCGTTTTGAGAAGCTTGTCAAGAGGACAGTCGCCCAAATAGGAGTCAAATACGAACTTTTCGGTTCCCCTCAGACGGTCGGCTGGACTGGTGCGAACACCTTCTGCGGCCTCCACCGACTGGAGCTGGCATCGTAGCGTAGGATGGCCAAGAACGTTCCTTCCTCCGCATAGGCTCGGCAGCGCTCGCCATTCTGAGCGTTGGGAAGGTGCTGGAACGGCGGGGAGTCGGGCTCTAGGGGACGGCCGTAGCGGACCTCCTTTTCCATTTCCGCATCCAGATGGACGGTGGGGACATGGCCCAGGCCATAGTCCAGAGGCAGCAGGAGGTGCTGCCAGGTGCCATCGGCGAGGGCCGTCTCCAGTCGCTGCGTGGAGATAGCGTCTTCCGAACTGAACGGTCCCACGGCGGTGCGCCGCAGCGCCTGAAGGTGGGCGCCGCAGCCCAGGACGCGTCCCAGATCATCGGCTAGAGTGCGGATGTAGGTCCCTTTGCCGCACTGCACCTCTATCTCGACCACCAGGGGCGGCCGATAGGAGATAAGGTCGATACGCTCAATCCTGGCTTTGCGAGGACTCAGTCTGACGGGCCTGCCGGCTCGGGCCAAGCGGTAGGCCGGCGTGCCGCCAACCTTGACGGCGCTGTGGCTAGGCGGTACCTGCTGCTCCTGCCGTTCCAGCGCCTCCAGAGCAACTCGCAGGCGTTCTTCGCTCACCGCCTCCGTATCCCCTTCGAACACCGGTATGCCGGCAGCGTCGTAGGTATCGGTGGCGACTCCCAAGCGGACCGTTCCGCGATAGGTCTTGGGTAGCTCCATCAGGTACTCGCTTACCCGCACCGCCTGGCCCAGACAGATCAGCAGGACCCCCGTGGCTATCGGGTCCAACGTGCCCGCGTGTCCTACCTTCTTCACTCCGGACTGCCTACGTACGAGGGCAACAATCTGGAAGGACGTGCGGCCCGCCGGTTTTTCCACGTTGAGGATGCCCTGCGGGGTCATTAGTCTCCCCGCGCCCGTGGCAGGTGCTGCATGAGGTCCAGGACGTGGGCCGCCTCCGCCATCGTCTCGTCGGAAGTGAAGTGGATGTCCGGTGTCCTGCGGATGGAGAGGCGGCTGGTGAGTTGCCGGCGGATGAAGGGTGCGGCGTGGGTCAGGGCAGCCATGGTGGCCGCCCTGGCATTGGCATCGCCCATGACGCTTACGTAGACGGTGGCAGTGGCCAAGTCAGGCGAAGTGTGGACCCGGGTCAGTGTCACGATTTCCGCCAACCTGGGGTCGCGCAGTTCGCGTAGAATAAGTTCACTGATCTCCTGTCGCAAGAGGACGTTCAGTCGCTGGAGGCGTCGACTCACGGGCGTTCCCCCTCCCTAAGGAGGCTGCGGGCCTAGTGCAGCCCTCTTGGGGCTAGGCCTCCGTCTCAGTGTGGAAGGCCTCGATGACGTCTCCCTCCTGGAAGTCGCTGAAGCGTTCCACACCGACGCCGCATTCCACTCCGGCCTGCACCTCACTCACGTCCTCCTGGAAGCGACGGAGACTGGACACGCGCGATGTCCGCACCACTTCCTCGCCCCGCTTGATCCGCACCTGGGAGTTGCGCCGGATGAGCCCGTCGGTAACCATGCAGCCGGCTACGCGACCGCCGCGCACCCGGAATATCGCCCGTACCTCGGTGTGGCCGTCCACGACGTCCTGGGTGATGGGCTCCATGATGCCTGTGAGAGCGCGTTCGACGTCCTCGATGAGCTGGTAAATGACGCTGTACTGACGGATGTCCACCCCCTCGGTGTCCGCCACCCGTACGGCGCTGGGTTCCGTCCGCACGTTGAAGCCGATGACGATGCCCTGGGAGGCGCGGGCTAGCATGACGTCCGATTCACTGATCTTCCCGCTCCCGCTGTGGATCACCCTCACGCGGGCCCTCTCTGAACTCAAGCCCTCCAGGGCCTGCTGGACGGCCTCCTCGCTGCCCTGGACGTCGGCCTTGAGGACAACGTTGAGTTCCTTAGCCTTGCCTGCGGCGACGTCGCCGGAGAAGGACTCCAACGTGGCGGCGCGCTGGGCTGCGGTGGTGCGCTCTCGCTCTCGGGTTTCCATCTCTTCGCGGGCAGCACGTTCGTCGGCTACGACTTCCAGGATGTCTCCGGCGCGGGGGACGTCGGACAGGCCCATGATCTTCGCTGGCGTGGAGGGTCCCACCTTCTGGAGTCGTTGCCCTCTCTCATCGAACATCGCCTTGACGCGGCCCCAGGTGTCGCCGGCGATGACCACGTCGCCCACCCTCAGCGTGCCCGTTTTGATGATGCTGGTGGCCATGGGGCCGCGGGAAGGATCGAGTTCCGCCTCTATGATGGTGCCCTGGGCGGGGCGGTCCGGGTCCGCCTTGAGTTCGGAAATCTCGGCCACCAGGAGGATGTGCTCGAGCAGGTCCTGCAGCCCCTCTCCGGTCTTGGCAGATACTGGCACAGCGATGACATCGCCGCCCCACTCCTCGATGACGAGTTCCCGTTCCGCCAATTGCTGCTTGACGCGGTCGGGGTTGGCATCCGGGAGGTCAATCTTGTTGATGGCGACGATCGTGGGCACCTCTGCCGCCTTGGCGTGATCGATGGCTTCTACGGTCTGGGGCATTACGCCGTCGTCCGCAGCCACGACCAAGACCGCGATGTCGGTGACGGTGGCGCCCCGGGCGCGCATGGCGGTGAACGCCTCGTGCCCCGGCGTGTCGATGAAGGTGATCTTATGGCCCTTCACGTCCACCTGGTAGGCGCCGATATGTTGGGTGATGCCGCCAGGCTCCCTGTCCGTAACGTTCGTCTCGCGGATGGCGTCCAGGATGCTGGTCTTGCCGTGGTCGACGTGACCCATGACGGTGACCGCAGGGGGCCTGGGCTGCAGGTTGGCGGCCTCCTCCTCAAGCTCCCTGCGCTCCACGGCCACGGCTTCTTCTTCCTGAGGGTGAGGCTCGAACCCTAGCTGGCGGGCCACTGCCGCCGCTGCCGCGTAGTCCACGCTCTGGTTGATGGCGGCCATAACGCCGTTCTTCATTAGCTCCTTAATCACCTCGATGGATGAGGTGTCCAGGAGTCCAGCCAGGTCACGCACCACGACGGTGGCGGGAATCTCCACCGTCGTGGAGGCTGCGCTTGCCCGCGGGCGATTGGTCGTCTGCTGTGAGTTCATGACACCTCAGCGGCCAGGCGTTCCTCTCCGGACCGCAGGAGGAATTCACGATCGTTGGTGGAGAGCTTGGTCCTGAGGGCTCGCTCCAACCGGCCCGTCTTGATAGCGTGTTCCCAGCACTTGGCAGTGTGACAGAGGTAAGCGCCGCGTGCTGGCCGCTTGCCGGTGGGATCGAGTTCCACCACGCCGGCGGATGTGCGCACCAGCCGGATCAACTCCCGCTTGCTGGCGGCTGAATCGCACCCGACGCAGGTGCGTCGGGGTGCGTGCTTGGGTCGCGCTCTCGCTGTAGCCGCAGTCATCGCTCAGACGTCGACATTTTCGAATTCGTCTTCTTCCTCTACGACGGGGCGTCGAGCTCGCCTGGACTTCTTGGCCTTGGCTTCCGGCTCATCAGCCTTGCGATCGGCCCTCTTGCCCTTCTTTCGCTTCTTGCTTTCGCCGGTGCTGCGAACGAGGACGTCTTCGGCAAAGCGGATCAGGGGCTCGGGGCCTGCCGCTTCGGCCTCCGGTTCGGGCGGGGCTTCCGCTGCTGCCTCGTCCTGAGCCTTCGCGGCGGCAGCCTCTGCGGCTGCCTGATCCTCGTCTATGACCTCCATCCAGGGTTGCGCCTCAGGCTCGGGCGCTGGTGGGGGTGAGGCAGGCGCCGAAGGAGCAGCGGCTGGCCGCGTCGCAGCCGGGGCTGTGGCCAGCACCTCTTGCATGGCCGACTCCGGCTTGATGTCGATGCGCCAGCCGGTGAGCTTTGCCGCCAGGCGGGCGTTCTGGCCCTCTCTGCCAATGGCCAGGGAAAGCTGACGGTCGGGGACGATGACGGAAGCGGTGTTGTCGTCCTCCGCGATGTGGACGGTGAGCACCTGGGCCGGGCTAAGGGCGTTGGCGACGAAGCGGCTCGGGTCTGCGTCCCACTGAACGACGTCGATGCGCTCGCCGCTGAGTTCGTTGACGATGTTCTGGATGCGGATGCCGCGCAGCCCCACGCAGGAGCCGACGGGGTCCACTCCCTCCTGGCGGGCGCTCACCCCCACCTTACTGCGATAGCCGGCCTCTCGGGCGATGGACTTGATCTCCACTGTGCCTCGGTATATTTCTGGCACCTCCAGCTCGAACAAACGTCGGAGGAGGTTCTTATGGGTGCGGGAGAGGACAAGCTGGGGGCCTTTCAGGGATCGGTGCACCTCCAGCAGGTAGAACTTGAGCCGCTGGCCGGCCCGGTAGTGTTCCGTTCGCACCTGCTCCCCAGGCGGCAGGATGGCTTCCGTCTTGCCGAGGTCGACCACGATGTGCTTGGCGTCGATGCGCTGAACGATGCCGGATACCACGTCCCCCTCGCGGTTGGAGAACTCTTCGAAAACCATCTCCCGCTCCGCCTCCCGCAGCCGCTGGAGGACGACCTGCTTGGCGGTCTGGGCGGCGATACGGCCGGCGTGGGAGGGGTGCACCTCCGTAGAGATGACATCGTCTATGGTGGCATCCGGCTTGGTCTTCTTGGCGTCCTGGAGGGATATCTCAGCCTTGGGGTCTTCCACCTGGGCCACCACCCTCTCCTCGCGGTAGACCCGGTGGTCGCCGGTCTCGCGGTCGATGTGAACGACGATGTTGCCCTCGAGGTCGCTGTCCTTCTTGTAGGCGGAGATCAGGGCGGCCTCCATCGCCTCAAGGATGACCTCCCTAGGCAGGTTCTTCTCCGCAGCGAGCTGCGTAATCGCTATCATGAACTCGCTCTTCACGGCCGTATTGTCCTCCCTCGTCCGCTGTTCGCGGGGCCAAAAAAAAGTGGGTCCCCACCCACTCTCATGAAAGAGCGTTATTCAGGTAAGACTATAGCACTTTGACAGGCGCCCCGCAAGCCAAACGAGTGCTTTGACGCTAGCGGCCGATGGCTGCCTTAATCTCCGCCGGGGCGCTGTCCAGCGGTATCAGTGCACTCTGCGCCTCCGTGCGGCGCTTCAGCTCCAGAGATGCCTTCTCCAGGGTGCGAGGGCTGATCGTGACACGGAGGGGCATGCCCAGCAGGTCGGCGTCGTTGAACTTGACCCCGGGCGTCTCGTCGCGGTCGTCGTAGAGGATGGTGATGCTGTCGGAGCGCAGCCGTTCGTACAGATCCTCGGTGGCTTCCCGCACCTGTTGCCGGTTCGGCTGGAGGGCGACTAGATGCACCTGGAAGGGGGCGATCTCGGCGGGCCAGATGATGCCCCTCTCGTCGTGATTGGCCTCCACCACCGCGGCGAGCAGGCGTTCAGTACCGATGCCGTAGCTGCCCATGACGGCGGGACGTTGCTTGCCCTGGGCGTCCAGATAGGTGGCGCCGAGCTTTTCGGCGTAGAAGGTTCCCAGCTTGAAGATCTGGCCCATCTCTATGCCGCGGCTCAAGTGCATGGGCGTGCGGCATTGGGAGTCCCCATCGGTGGGGGCGGCGCAGAGAGAGCCTTCGCCGGCCAAGGCGATGTCGGCGAGGATGTCCGCCTGCCAGTCGCGGCCGTAGTTGACGTTGAGCAGGTGCGTGTCAGGCTTGTTGGCGCCGGCTACCAAGTTGATCTCCTGGGGGAGGAGATCGTCCGCCACGATGCGTACGTCCCTGAGGGCGACGGCGCCGGCGGAGCCGGGGACGAAGCCGGCGGAGGCGACCTCGTCCTCGCTCATGTAGTGGAGGTCGACGGTGCCCAAGGCGCGGCGCAGCTTGGTCTCGTTGACGTCCATGTCGCCACGGATGGCGACGAAGACGGGTTCACCGCCAGCGGAGTAGAAGACGGCTTTGCAGGTCTTGGACGTGGGGATGCCGAGGTGGTCGGCGAGGGATTGGATAGTGTAGAGGCCGGGGGTGGGGATCTCTTGGACGGTCTGGGGCTCCTCGGCCGTGTGGGCGGGCTCCTTGACGAAGGCGGCGACCTCGGCGTTGGCCGCGTATGCGCACTTTGGGCAGAGGAGGCAGGAGTCCTCGCCGTATTCGGTGAGGTAGACGAATTCGTGGGTGTCACGGCCGCCCATGGCGCCGGAGTCGGCGAGGACGGGGATTGTGGGGAGGGCACAGCGCTCGTAGATGCGGGTGTAGGCGTTGTGCATCTTGCGGTAGGAGACGTCGAGGCCGTCGAAATCGGTGTCGAAGGAGTAGAGGTCCTTCATGGTGAACTGGCGGAGGCGGATGAGGCCACCGCGGGGGCGGGGTTCGTCGCGGAACTTCTGCTGGATCTGATAGACGAGGAGGGGGAGGTCGCGGTAGGAGCGGACGTTGCGCTTGAAGAGCTCGACGACGATCTCCTCGTGGGTGGGGCCGAGAACGAACTCGCGGTCGCGCTTGTCAGAGAAGCGGAAGAGGATATCGCTCATGGCTTGGTCGCGGCCAGAGGCCTGCCAGATCTCGATGGGGTGGATGGCCGGCATCATGAACTCCTGGCCGCCAGCGGCGTCCATCTCTTCGCGGATGATGCGCTCGATGTTGGCGAGGGCGCGCCAGGCGAGGGGGAGGAAGGCGTAGATGCCGGCGGCGACCTGGTGGACGAGGCCAGCGCGGAGGAGCAGGGAGTGGGAGGGGGTGTCGGCCTCTGCGGGGGGTTGCCGGAGGGTCTTGCCGAAAAGCTGGGAGATACGCATGGTGAGGCTATGGTGACAGCCGGAGGACAATAGAGCAAGGGAAGGAGGGAGCGATGGAGCAATAGAGCATTGGAACAAGGGGGCGAACGATGAAGGGGTTTTGCGTATCTGAAGTTTGACAGGGCGAGGGGCCGCTGATACGGGATTTGACTGATGGCAAGTGAAAATACGTCGTTTGGGGAGCCGGCGTAACCGGCGAGCCGCGTGTTCGCTCGCTCTTCTTGATTGTGCGACGATCTACGATAGGTCATTAAACGTTCAATCGAGTATTCTGTATCTGGCGGGTGTGCAAGGGTAGGGGTTGGGCGGGGTTGCGCGCGGTGTCGCACGGATGGGAGGAAGGGTGGCGAATGGGGCACGGCGTTTCCGGCAAAGGCGGACAGGTTGTCAAGGTGCGGGGCACCCGGACGGGCAGGTGGCCGGGATGGGGTGCGGTCTCAGGGTATAGTGACTGGGCCCGGAGGTGGAAGGGAAGAGTGACGAAGGATGGCGCGGTCTTCGCTGCGGGGTCCGCGGCACTTGGGTCTGCGGGCGCGGGCGCCGGCCGGAACGAGGTCTTGGGCCTGGGACTCAGGCATCCTTGGAGAAGTAGAGGAGGACTCCCGCGAGCGCCTGCGCTTCATGAACGCCAACCGCGGAGACGAGCTTCCAGCCGTGCAGGCGGTAGGTGTCAAGCGCGTCGCGTTGAGCCTGCATGAAGTTGTGCCATTGCGCTCCCTTGGCTGTGGTGCCTTTTCTTCCGATGAAGATGACGCCTTGCTGTTCGTTCATGGCTGCCCCCAGATGTGATTGTCCTGGCTCCCCTGCGGCGGATTGTCGAGATGAGAATTAGTGACCGATGGCCCGACAGTAATGCGCCCACGAAAAGTATATCGTGAATATCGTTTCGGTCAATAGTGTTCCGCGGTGGTTCGGGGGTAGTTG
>CAYFYG010000418.1:0-1875 GCA_964347225.1 uncultured Dehalococcoidia bacterium
AGGTCGGCGGCGCCTTCCTGGGCGACCATGAAGTCGGCTTCCCCCATGCGGATGATCTCGCCGGCAGACTCCTTGAGGCTGCTCGTGACCACGCCCAGCGCCACCACCGTGGTGATGCCCATGCTGATCCCGAGGATCGTCAGGCCGGTGCGAATACGCTGGCGCACGAGGTTCTTGATGATGAGGGCAATGAAGGACATGGTGTCTACCCCTCCTTTCCCGGTGCCAGCAGGCCTTTGAAGAGCAGGTCATCCATAGCGTGTGAGACGCTTTGCCAGCTGAAGGCACGCTTGTCTGCCATGCGCTGGAGTGTCAGCCCGTCCACCATGGCCATCATGAGGGACGCCACCTCCTTGGCTGGCACCGGACGGAACTCTCCGCTAGCGATGCCTTCCTCGATGGTCGCGGCCAGAAGCGAGCGGGCGTTCCGAAACATTCGCGCGTAGTGATGAGCGATCTCGGGCTGGCGAAGCAACTCGGCCCAGAACTCAACCTGGACCAGGACGGAGTCCCAGCCTTTGATCGTCTCCTCGGTGTGCAGGCGCTGCACGGCCAGAAGCTTGCTGCTGGCCGTCGCTTCCGCGGTGGTCATCCGCTTGGTGATCTCCTCGAAGGTGTCCAGCCAGGCCTCAGCCGTAGCCACAAGAATGTCCTCTTTGCTTCTGAAGTAGTGGTAGATCAAGCCCTTGCTCACACCGGCGGTCTCAGCGATCTCCTCCACAGTTGCGGCGTCATAGCCCTTCTGCGAGAACACCTGTCTGGCAGCGGAGATGATCTGGCCGCGGCGCTTGCCCTCGAGTGTCGATTCGTCTGCCATGGAGGAGGTTCCTTGTTATTGACTGACCGGTCAGTCAATCACTCGTATCATACGGCCGACACGAGCGCCTGTCAAGGGATAGTTGGGCAATCCCCTGTTGGCTGGGGGAGCCGCGAGTGGTTAGCGGCTACAGCTCGTAGCGGGTGCCGATGCTGTTCTGGATGAAGGCGTCGGGGAACTGGGCTGCCAGGGCGTGAGTGGCCTTCCAGCCGGTGCAGTGAGTCGGCACGATCACCTCTGGCGCCAGCTCGGCTAACGCCGCGCAGGTGTCCGGGATGATCGGCTCGAAAAGGGGGCCGTTGAGGTGAAAGCCGCCCATGACGGCATAGAGCCGGTCCACGGCGGTGAGCTTCCTGGCGTAGCGGAGGGTGTTGACCACGCCCGCATGGCCGCAGCCGGTCAGCACGACGAGGCCCTTGTCGGGAACGTTGGCCACCAATGCCTGGTCGTCTGAGGTCAGTGGGTCGGGCTGCCATTGCCCGTCCCGAAAGGCTTGCTGTACCGGGAAGCCTCGCTCGAAGTCCGTTGTCCGCTCCACCTCTCCAGTGATCAGGAGGGAGCCGTCGAGGAGGAGGGAAGGCTGGCTCTTCTCGATGACCTCGAAGCCAGCCTCCTGGAGAGCGGACCTGCTAGTGGAGGGCAGCTCGAAGGGCTCGCGGCCGGGGATGACCATTCGGCGGCGGGTCCAAAAGTCGGGATGGACGATCACGGGGGGCCTGGCGGGGCCCAGCGCATGCACCAGCCCGTCGAGGCCGGTGGTGTGGTCGAAGTGGCCGTGACTGAACACTATTGCCTCGATGCTTTCCGGGGAGAGCCTGAGACGGCGCATGTTGTCAGCGAGGCCATTCGGGGTCAGCCCCGCGTCGAGAAGGACGCTGCGCTCGCGGCCGTCCCTTTCGACGGTGACGAGAGCGGAGAAGCCGTGCTCGGCAAGAGGGACATCGAACGTTTCACCGCCCTCGAGGAAGGTGGCGGGGACGCGAAGGACATCGGTGGCACCAAGGCCGGGCCGCTTGGCCGGCCCCTGGTCGGGCAGCAGCACGTCGGCGGCGTTGTCG
>CAYFYG010000419.1:0-6856 GCA_964347225.1 uncultured Dehalococcoidia bacterium
ACCCCTAAGAGGTGCTCCATCATTAGCTGGTCCAGCCGCTCGTACCGGAGACCCCCCGCCGCGAGTTGCTGGGGGTCTGCATCCAGGGTGCGAAGCTTGGCCGCCTTGTCTCGAGTGTACCCCTGCAGCAGAGAGTCCAACTCGGGGCTTTCATCGCAGGCCAGCAGATCCTGCACCTCCGGATCGGCATCGAAGGCCCGAGACCGGGCCTTGAGGATATTGTAGGTGCGCATGCAACCACGGGCGAAGTCCCACACTCCCTCGTCGTCCTCCGTACGGTAGGGATGGGCGTCGAAGTGGCGGGGGCCCTCATAGCGCTGGCCCCCTGCCGTTCCCTCCAGCAGACGCACCAGCAGGAAGGCTCCCTTCACGTCTTCGGATCCAAAACGGAGATCCTGATCGTAGCGCCCGATCTTCTGGGCATTCAGGTCGATGTGCAAGAGCTTGCCCGCCTCCATCGCCTGGCCGACGGCGTGGACGAAGGACAGACCAGCCATCGTCTCATGGGCGACCTCCGGGTTCACCCCCACCATGTCCGGGTGATCCAGCGTGCTGATGAAGTGAAGCATGTGCCCTGTGGTGGGGAAATAGATGTCTCCGCGCGGCTCGTTGGGTTTGGCCTCCAGGGCGAACTTCATGTCGTACCGCTGATCTCGCACATATTCGCAGAGGAAGTTGACCGCATCCCTCATGCGGCGGATGGCGTCGCGGGGATCGCGGCAGGCATCGGCTTCCGACCCCTCCCGTCCCCCCCAGAACACGTAGATCTGGGCTCCAAGCTCGGCCCCAAGATCGATGGCGTCCATGGTCTTCTTGAGGGCCAGCGCCCGCACCTTGGGGTTGTTGGCCGTAAAGGCCCCGTCCTTGAACGCCGGATGCCGGAACAGATTCGTAGTCGCCATGGGAACGACCATCCCCGTGTCCGCAAGCGCTCGCTTGAACTCTTTCACTATCCGATTCCGCTCCGCCAGCGAGGCGCCAAAGGGAATAAGGTCGTTATCGTGCAGGTTCACTCCCCAAGCGCCGCACTCCGCGAGCTTGCGAACAAGGTACGCGACATCCGGCGACGGACGCACCGCGTCCCCGAACGGGTCAGCTCCGGGGTTGCCCACGGTCCACAAGCCAAAGCTGAACCGATCTTCTTTGGTTGGAGCATATCGATCCATGATGTCTCCTATCGAGAAGGAGCAGCCCCGCTCGCCTTACGCTCTCTCCACGGACGGTGTCGAGAGGCAACGTTTCCGGCCCACTTCCCTTCGAATGTAACTACACACCTCACACCCAGTACAAACGATCCGCGCCATAGTCGCGAATGACGTGAGCATAGGCGTCGTCTACACGCCCAGACGGGGCCCACCCACGTATAGCCGATATACGAGCGCAATTTCGCCCAGCTTGATGTCGCTGTGGTGATGGAGACGCCGCCGCCTTCCTTTCCCTAGGGGATGGCCGTTCACGACGACACCGCCTCCGGACACCGCCTGCAGGAAGCACACTCCGCCCCTCCGGGGAATAATTCGGGCAAATCGCCTGCCCAGGCCCACGTCTATGTCATCTTTCGGGCCTCCGATGGTCAGCGCCCGACGGGTCCAGATGCGGCGGTGCCGCGATTCCAGGTCATAGGCCCGGCCCACTTGTCCCGACTCCAGCCAACCGCGCAGGCGGGGCCGCCCGAAGTGACAGTATGCCAAGAATGCCCCCGCCAGCCCTACGAGCACGACCGGACCGAGGATGATGAGACCCAGCGCCGGCCCTCCGTCACCCTCTGACGGAACCGGCAGGGGTCCAGGAGAAGGCGTCGGCCCCGGAGACGGTGTCGCCGCCGGCATCAACGATACCGACGTCTCAAAGCTTCGCCGCGCCACCACTCCTTCCTCTCTCTCCGCCGCGAGGTCTATGCTGTATGTCCCCTCCTCCCCATCCACCACCGCCGTTCCCGAATACTCGCCCGATCCCGCGTGTTCAAGACTCGCCTCATACGACTGCCCATCCGGCCCGGTAACTGTCACCGTGACCACCGCGTCCTCGACCGGACTCTCGTCCCCCGACTGAGGATCCCGAGCCGCGAGACGCACGGCGACCTCCAGTGGTTCACCAGGGGCCAGGCTCAGTGAAGGCGCCGGCCGCAGCCACTCGACCTCCACCAGCGTCCGGGGCGTCGAGGATATCGACACGCAGGACTGGCCTTGCGGCGCCCCCGTTATCGTCACCGTCCACGTTCCCCGGGCTGGACTCTCGATGCCGAAAGCTTCGTAGCGGACGTCGCCCCCGGTGGGGGCAACCGGCCCGCCATCGGGCCCCGCCACCGTCACCGTCGGCCGCAGGTCACCGGGATACGTCACGAACAGAGAGAGGGTGGAAACGAACTCGTGAACCGGGAATGTCACGGAGCGCTCATCGCCGGGAGCGAGGCAATCACTGAACAGGACCTCGAAGACGTCTAGCTTGTTCGCGGCGAAAATGTCCTGGAACACCAGCGTCAGTTGGCCGGCCTCCGGTGCCTCTCGGTACAACCCCCCGCCGTTCTCCGCCAGCTCCTGCAGAAACTCCGGCTCAACCGCGCTGGCCAGGGACACCGGAAAAAGACCCCACTTCTTCTCTCCGAAGCTGTTCGCCAGGGAGAACACCGCGGTCCGCTCTGCCTCCTGCTCCTGTGTCGTCAGGTCGGGCCAGTCCGGTGGGTGGAGCTCGCCGTCAGTCAGGAATATGCCGAACCGCGTGGAGTTGGAGCCCTTCTCCAGTTCCGCCAACCCCGCTTCCAGGCCGGCCCGCATGTGTGTATTCCCCGCCGGAACCACCGCCGTCAGCTCGGCCCTGATAGCCTCCTTGCTCGCCGCGTCCGTCACCCTTGTGAGCGGCACCAACACGGTGCCATCATCCGCAAATAGCACCAGGCTGATCTCATCCCCATCCTCCAGCAGGTCGACCAGCTGGCTGGCCGCCACAAAGCGCAGGCTGGCGGGGTCGGTCCGAGCCATGCTCCCTGAATTGTCGATGATGAGGACGACGGAGATGTTCTGCGGGCCCTGGGCTCCAGCCACCGTCGTGAACAACACGGCAAGGGTGACGACAGCGACAATCGGGACACAGAGAACACGAAGGATTAGCTTCATAGTGCTTATCCTAGTGATTGACATCCTAAACTGAAGACCAAGGATAGGATACCCGCTCGCCCAGATAGCGTACATGACCGGAGTCGCCGACAGGGAACTCAGGGCTGGCACGGCTGCGTGGACGCCAGCGGCGATAGCCCTAGTACGTCTCGGACAGAAGATGGATGTTGCCGATGCGCACGTTGGTCAGACCCGCCTCCCTGGCTGCCTGCAGGCAGCGCAGGGCGTGGCTGCGCGAGGTTGTCGGCAGATCCTCCAGGTAGAACTGAGGATGGAACGCCAGCAGGCTGTAGGGGACAGCGACATCAATGTTCGCGATGAAGCGAGCCAGCGGCGCCACCTCTTCCACGTCTACGTATCCCGGCACGAGAAGGGTGCTGACCACCACTAAAGGTGGCTCTGGGCGCTGTCGACCGAACTCGGCCAGCCACTGTAGGTTCTCCAGAGTTTGTCGATTGGCGGCAGCACAGAGAGCCCGCTGCAGGTTGTCGTTCCAGGCCTTGAGGTCGAGCTTGATGGTCCCCCCGGAGTCCAGGGCCAGGTTGGCAGCTCGTCTCAGCAGCGCCGGATGCAGGCTGCCGTTGGTCTCCCAGCAGAGACGCAGGCTGCGCGATCCTACCTTCTTTCGGGCCAGCTCGGCGGTGGCGACTGCGTGTGGCATCTGGGGCGAAGGGTCGCCCCCGAAGAAGCAGATGCAAGCCGTTTGCTCATCCACCTGCTCCGCCAACTCCTCGGCCGACAGCCCCGGGGCCAGACCCGCCGCCAGGTGGCGGTAGCTCCAGTTCTGGCAGTAGAGACAGTTGAAGCTGCAACCCCCGTAGAAGACCGCCAGGTTCTTGGGCCCGTAGGAGGTCGACTCAGCACAGGCCCATTGGGCTACACAGTTGGTGGGCAATGGATCGTAGTACCACTGCAGAATGCCGAGGCGGCGCGTTCCGCCCAGGTGGACCAGCTTGCCGCGGCGGCTGGTTCTCAGTCCGCAGTAGCCCCGGCCGCCTTCTGGGATCCGGCATTCGTTGATGCAGAAGATGCAGGGGACGCCGTCCGTTGCCCGGGGCGGCTCCTCCGGCAAGCTGAAAGCCCGGCGGGAACGGATGTGGGCCTGCTGTATTCTCGGCCACACCTGCGCTGAGTCGCCGCGGATGCAGTCAACGCAGGCGCCTAGTGTCGACGAGATAAGAGGGGAGGTCTTGCCGCAGCCGCGGCATCGTGCGCCCTTGCCTTGGGGGGAAACTGGATAACGCCGCATCGAGGTGCCGCCGCGCACAGTCTAGCACACGCAGGGGTGGCCTCTCCGGCTGTGCCTGCCTAACGGCAAGAGCGATCTGTGAACGGCGCCCGGGGCCCCAAGCTCTAGACTGTCGCGACCGAATCCGGCCTAGCCGCCCAGCCGCTTCCGCACCCACGGCGTGACTGTCGGCATGAGGATGATCATGCTGAGCAGGAACACCCAGGCGCTGCCGCCCAGCCGCGCCACCCAGGAGTAGTCCCCGGTCAGCACCGTTATCGCGAAGAAGGCGCCGGCCGCCAGGGCCGATACCGTCACGTAGATCACCGCGCTCACGCGGCCGACGTCCTCGACCGTGAACCTCATCGCACCACCCTCCTTTCGGCGGGCACGGCCTCCAGCGCCGGCTCGACCTCCGGCTTCGCGGGTTCAGGCGAGGCCGACGGCGGCCCGCGCTTGACCGGCGGTACGTAGCCCCTCATCCGGAGAGTGTTCAGCGTGACGGAGAGCGAACTGGTGGCCATGAGCAGGGCGGCCAGCTCCGGGCTCACTACCTGCGCCACGAAGGGGTAGAGGATGCCGGCGCCCAGCGGTATCGCCGCCGAGTTGTATCCGAAGGCCCAGAACAGGTTCTGCTTCACCAGGCGCATCGTGGAGCGCCCGACTTGCACCGCCGCCACCACATCCAGGATGTCGTCGCGGATGAGGATGACGTGGCCGGTCTCCTTCGCCACGTCGGTGCCGGAGCCGATGGCCATGCCGACGTCGGCCTGGGCCAGGGCCGGAGCGTCGTTGATGCCGTCGCCGACCATGGCCACGATCTTGCCCTCGTCCTGGAGCTTGCGCACCTCCGCTGCCTTGTCCTGGGGCAGCACCTCTGCCAGCACCCGGTCGATGCCCAGCTCGCGGCCGATGGCCTCGGCGGTGCGGCGGTTGTCGCCGGTGATCATCGCCACTTCCATGCCCAGCCCCTTGAGCTCGCGCACTGCGCGGGCGGAGGTCTCCTTCAGGGTGTCGGCCACGGCCACCAGGCCCAGGGGCCGTCCTTCGGCGGCGACGAACATCACCGTCTTGCCCTCGCCCTCCAGCCGCTCGGCGTCCGGGAGGATGCCGTCCAGAGGAACGTCCCGCTCCGCCATCAGCTTGCGGTTCCCGAGGAGGACAGCGGATCCGTTGAGGCTGGCCTCGACGCCATGGCCGGGCACGGCCTGGAAGCTGTCAGCGGCCTGCACTTCGATGCCCCGAGCCGTAGCGCCGCGAACGATCGCCTCGCCCAGGGGATGCTCCGAGTTCTTCTCGGCCGCGGCGGCCACGCGCAGGACCTCATCGACGTTGTCGTCCGGGGCCACAACATCGGTGACCGATGGCTCGCCCTTGGTAAGGGTGCCCGTCTTGTCCAGAACCACCACCTGTAGCTTGGCGGTGGTCTCCATGGCATCGGCGCCCTTGAACAGGATGCCGAACTCGGCTCCCTTGCCGGTGCCGGCCATCATCGCGCTCGGAGTCGCCAACCCGAGGGCACAAGGGCAGGAGATAACCAACACGGTCACCGAGATCAGGAGCGCCAGGCCGAACACCTCCAGGTCCTCCAGCTTGTAAGGGGTGAGGACCAGCCGACTGTCAGGCGAGAACCAGAGGTCGAAACCGACGAAGAACCAGAAGAGGAAGACGGCCAGGGCCAGGGTGTGCACGGCCAGAATAAAGTGCCCGGCGACCTTGTCGGCCAGGGCCTGGATGGGGGCCTTGGTGGTCTGCGCCTCCTCCACCAGCTTGATGATCTGAGAGAGGGCCGTCTCCGCTCCCACGCGGGTGGCGCGAAAGCTGAAGGCCCCCGTCTTGTTCAGAGTGCCGCCGATCACCTCGCTGCCGGGACGCTTCTCCACCGGCAGGCTCTCCCCCGTGACCATCGCCTCGTCCACGGCGGAGTAGCCGTCGGTGACGACGCCGTCCACCGGGACGCTCTCGCCGGGGCGGACGAGGCAGATGTCGCCCGCCTCCACCTCGTCGGCCGGGATCTCCACTTCCTCACCGTCACGGACTACGCGGGCCCGCTTCGGCTGCAGCTTCATCAGTTTGCGGATCGCCTCCGAGGTGCGACCGCGGGTGACGGCCTCCAGATAGCGGCCGAGGACGATGAAGGCGGTGAGGAGCGCCGCCGCCTCGTAGAACACGGCTTTCTCGCCGCCGAAGCCCGCGCTCGGCCAGAAGGTGTTGATCACCGCGATCATGTACGCCGCGCCAATGCCCGTGGCGTAGAGCAGGTTCATGTCCGTGACGCCGCGGCGGAGGCCGTTCCAGGAGTTGACAAAGAACTGCCGTCCGGGGCCCACGACTATGGGAGTCGTGAGGGCGAACAGGAAGAGCTTCTCGCCCATGAACGCCGGCAGGATGTCCTCCAGGATCCAGGAGTCGCGGAACATGCCCAGCATCACCAGCGCGCCCAGGGGCCAGGCGAGGGCCATGTTTAAGAGCTGGCGTCGGATCTCGGCCTGGCGCAGCTTCCGTTCGCGGTCCA
>CAYFYG010000420.1:0-1697 GCA_964347225.1 uncultured Dehalococcoidia bacterium
GCGATGGGCTTCATCTTCCTCGTGCCGGATCTGGCCAGGAATGAGCCCCAGCCTCTGTTCGGTGGGCTTTCGGTGCTGGTCCTCTTCTGGGCCCTGGCCGTGCGGTTGATGGGCGATGCGGACGACAACCCCCGCCACTTCGCCGCGCTCACCGTCCTTACGGCGATAGGAGCGGCCCTTTTCTACGTGCCCATGGTGTTCGGGGTGAAAGCGATGTCAGCTGATGAGAACGCGGCCCACACCAGGTTCCTAGTCACGTCCACCAACTGGGAGTGGGCTAAGTGGATCATCGTAGCGTCCTGGGCCGGCATTGTGGTTACTGCCGGCGTGATCTTCCAGTTCTTCATGGCCCGCAGCGTCAGCACCGTGGGAGCCACGGTCCGGCGTCCCACGGCAGAAAAGGCGCCTGCAGCCACAGCGGGCGCCACGGCAGCACCGGCAGAAGGCCAACGTTAGAAAGGAGCAAGTGATGACACTCGGACGACTGATAGCCAGCGGCACAGCTGCAGCCCTACTTCTCGCACTTTCGATCGTCGCGCTCGCCTGTGGCGACGATGGCGGCACCAGCGAGGGCGCATCAGATGGGGTCGCTGAAGAGGCGTCGGATCTGGACGCTGCCCGCAACTTCATGAGCGAGATGGTGACGGCGGCCCAGGCCGGGGATCTGGCGGCCGCTCAAGCGGCTTTCGACAGCGCCCACGACCACCTCCATGAGGTGATTGAGGCCCTGGAGTCTACCGATGCAGACCTCGCCGCTGAACTGGACGAGGCCGTGGACCATGCGGAGGAGGCGCTTGCGGAGGGCGAAGAAGGGGAGCACCTAGCCGAGGAGGCCGAGGAGATTGGCGACCTCCTAGCGCAAGCTGCCCAGGGAGACTAGCCCGGGCACCGAGGTTGCCGCACGGAGCGGGGGCCCCGCCTACACGGGACGGTAGAGGATAGGCTGCGCGTCTGATGAGCGCGGGCGTGCGCTTACCTCCGAGACATCCTTTCCAGCGTCGAGTTCGGCAACCTGACTGAACGGAGTGAAGGATCATGCTCTTTCCAAGACAAGACACGAGCATCATCGGTGGCAGGAGGAGGAGTAAGATGAGGCGGCATTTGGCTTCGGCAGGCATATCAGCGGGGGTCGTGCTGTTCGCAGCCGCATTCTTCGTGCTCGGCTTCGCCGCCCACGCTACCATCGATGACGATGACGCCGCGCCGGCCCCATCGTCGCCAGCGAGCGCGGCAACGCCCGTAGCTCCATCTACTCAGGGTTCGCCTGGCGCCCAGCCAACGCCGGCACCTCTTGCCCAAGCGAGTGGTGACGATGATCCTTTCATCGGGCCGGAGGACGCGTCAGTTACCGTCATCGAGTTCGCTGACTACCAGTGACCATTCTGCAAGCGTTTCCGTGACGAAACGTTGGATCAAATCCTGGAGACCTACGAGGGCAGGATCAAGTTTGTTATCAGGGACTTCCCCCTCAACAGCATCCATCCGTACGCCCAGAAAGCATCCGAGGCCACCGAGTGCGCCGACGACCAGGGCAAGTTCTGGGAGTACCACGACGTGCTGTACGCCAACCAGAATGCCCTAGATGTGGATAGTCTGAAGGGCTACGCAGCCGAACTGGGCCTTGATACGGCGACTTTCAACGACTGCCTGGACTCTGGGAAGCATCAGGGTGAGGTGGAAAAGGATCTTCAGGACGG
>CAYFYG010000421.1:0-6162 GCA_964347225.1 uncultured Dehalococcoidia bacterium
GGCGGGCGCCACTTCGACGCGCAGCCGGGCATACACCCAACGAACGTCGTCATCCCCGGCGGGGTGCAGTCGACGGAGTCGATGTGTCGGCTGGTGGGCGAGGGTGTCTACATCGGGCGCATCTGGTACACGTATCCGGTGAACGGCCTGCGGGCGGGGGACTTCACCGGCACGGTGGTGGCCGACTCCTATGTGATCCGCGACGGCAAGCTGGCGGAGCCGATCAAGGCAAACACCCTTCGCATCAACGAGAACATCCGGACGGCGCTCAAGGGTGTGATCGGGGTGAGCAAGGAGGGGCGGCCGACACTGGTGTGGGCGGCGGACGAGATCGTCTACGCGCCGGAGATAGCGGTGGAGAAGGTGCGGCTGGACGCCATCGGCGAGTACATGGAGACGCTGTAAGGGAAGAGCCTAGATCCCGAAGATCAGTCCTCGTCCCGGTGATAGGTGATGACGACGTGGCAGGGGGCGTGGCGGAGGATGCGGCTGGCGTTGCGGCTGAGGAACATCGTCTCTTCCCGCCTGTGTTTGCGGCGCAGGCTCATGACGATGGCGTCCGCCATGAGGGTGGCGGCCGCCTCGTTCACACCCTCGGCTACCGCGGGGGCCTTGGCGAGGTAGGTCTCGACCTCGACGCCCAGCTCCCGGCCGACAGTCTCGGCTCGCTGCAGAGCCTCACGCGCCGCCTCTTCCTGGGGCTTCTCGGCACCGACGGGCATATCCTTGGGGATCTCGACCACATAGACGGCGGTGATGCGGGACTCGTCGAAGACGAGGTGGCAGGCGATTCTCAGAGCGTCCTCACTCAAGGCACCGCCCTCGTAGGGGACGACGATGTGCTGGAACGTCATTGCAGCACCTCCATCTCCATGTTATCAGAAGGGGACCCTCGCGAGGGCTGGCGCTGGGCCCGAAATGACACGGGCATTCGGCTTGTGCGGCGAGCCGCTGGTCGGACACCGGCGCGCCTACTCCCGGCACAGGTATCGGTCGATGGTGTCGGCGGCGCGCTTGGCGTCGGCCAGGGCGGTAACGACGAGGTCGGCGCCGCGAACGTTGTCCCCGGCGGCGAACACCCCAGGTCGGCTGGTGTGGCCACGCTCGTCGGCCGCGACGGTGCCCCGGTTAGTGGCCTCCAAGTCGGCGGTCTCAGACAATGTCTTCTCCACCTTGAAGCCGATGGCGATGATGACCGTGTCTGCCTCCATCTCGAACTCGTCGCCGGCGATGGGGATGGGGCGGGCCCGGCCCGAGTCGTCGAGGTCTCCAAGCTCCATTCGCTGGAGGCGTACAGCCCGCACGCGGCCGTTGTCATCGCCGATGAAGCGGATGGGAGCGACGAGGTAGTGGAAGCGGACACCTTCCTCCTCGGCGTGATGGCGCTCCTCCTCGCGGCCGCCCATCTCGGCCACGGTGCGACGGTAGGCGCAGGTCACCTGCTCGGCGCCGGTGCGCACGGCGGTGCGTACGCAGTCCATGGCAGTGTCGCCGCCGCCGATGACCACGACGTGTTTGCCGACATCGATGGGCTGGCGGAGGTGGTCGGGCAGTTCCTGCGGGGGCAGGTTCATCCGCACGAGGAAATCGATGGCCATGTGGATGCCGTCGAGGTCATCGCCGGGGGCGTTGAGGCGCATGCCCTGGCCGGCACCGTGGCCCAGGAAGACAGCGTGGAAGCCCTCGGCGAGCAGTTCGTCGATGGTGATGTCGTGGCCAACACGGACGCTGAAGGCGAAGTCGACGCCGAGCTTGTGCAAGTATTCCACATGCTGGTCCACGTGGCGCTTGTCCATCTTGAAGGTGGGTATGCCGTAACGGAGGATGCCGCCAGGTCTGGGC
Source organism: uncultured Dehalococcoidia bacterium (assembly GCA_964347225.1). Classification (GTDB taxonomy): domain Bacteria; phylum Chloroflexota; class Dehalococcoidia; order SM23-28-2; family RBG-16-64-32; genus DAOUMF01. The sequence goes on from CAYFYG010000421.1 coordinate 1,843, forward strand.
CAGGCCTCGAAGACCGAGACCGCGTGGCCCCGTCGGACCAGCTCTTCGGCCACGGCCAGGCCGGCAGGCCCGGAGCCGATGACGGCTACCCGCTTGCCGGTGCGCGGGGGCAGCTCAGGGACGGTCCGTCCGCTTATGGCCTGCTGCTGGTCGGCGATGAACGCCTCCAGCTTGCCGATGGCTACGGGAAGCGCCTTCTTGCCGACGACGCAGGAGCCTTCACAGAGCTTCTCCTGGGGGCAGAGGCGTCCGCACATGTCGGGGGCGGGATTGGTGCGGCGGAAGACGTCCGCTGCGCCCCGGAGGTCGCCTTGTTCCAGTTTCCAGAGGGCGCCGGGGATATCGTTGTGGAGGGGGCAGGCCACCTGGCAGGGGGCGGCGGGGCACTGGATGCAGCGGGTCGCCTCCACGCGGGCAGTGACTAAGTCGTATCCCAGGTAGACCTCGTTCCAGTTCCCCAGCCTCTCCTCTGGGTCCTGCTTGGGAACGGGCTGAGGCGGGATCTTTAACCGCGCCTTGCGGTCTACCTGGGGTCTGGTTGATTCGGCCATCTGGATGTGGTTCCTGCATTCATTCTATGGGTACAGGGGGGCGTAAGTCACACAGGAACAACCGGGTCTGCGGCAGCCGTCAGGTCGGCTCGGCGGGAAGGGAGCGGCGTTGCCAGAGGAGCCCGCGTTTGGGGGCGACCAGGAAGGCGAGGAGGAAGAAGGCGGTGGCGGTGAGGACGATGGCGGCGGAAGCGGAGACGTCGGCGTAGTAGGCTACGTAAAGGCCGCCGAGGGAGGAGAGCACGCCGACCACGGCGCCGACGGCCATCATGGGGGGGAGGCGCCGTGTGAGGAGTTGGGCGGTGGCGGCTGGGGTGACCAGGAGGGCTACCACCAGCACGATGCCGACGGTCTGGAGGCCGATGACGGTGGTGACGCCGATGAGGGCCATGAGACCGTACTGGACGGCGGCGACGGGCAGGCCGGCGGCCGCGGCCATGGAGGGGTCGTAGGTGACGAACAGCAGCTCCTTGTAGAAGACCACCACGAGCACGACGATGACGGCGGCGGCGATGGCAGTGGTCCAGACGTCGCTCCAACTGACGCCCAGCACATTGCCGAAGACGAAGGAGAAGAGGTCCGGGGCGTAGTTGGTCTGGCGGCTAATGATGAGGATGCCGGTGGCGAAGGCGCCGACGAACAGAATGCCGATGGCGGTATCGTATTTGACGAGGCCGCGGCGGGAGACGAAGGCGATGAGGAGGGCGGTGAGCACGGCGGCGATGGCGCCTCCTAGAAAGAGGTTGCCTCCGAGGACGAAGGCGGCGGCGATGCCGCCGAAGCTGGCGTGGGGGAGCGCATCGCCGATGAAGGCCATGCCCTTGAGGATGACGAACGAGCCCACGACGGCGGCCACGACACTGACGGCGACGGCGGCAATGAGTCCGCGACGCATGAACTCCAGCGTCCAGGGGTCGCCTACGTAGTCGATGATCTCAGCCATGGCCTACGTAGGTTCTGTCCTCCAGTCGAACCAGCAGGAGGTGGCGCTGGAAGGTGGCGTTGAGCAGTTCCTCGGTGAACACGTCTGAAGGACGGCCGAAGGCGACGACCTTGCGATTGAGCAGGATGGCGTGGTCGAAGTCGGCAGCCACGCAGGAGAGGTCGTGGCTGGAGACCAGCAGCGTCTTGCCCTGGTGGCGCAGCCCCTCGAGCAGGGCGATGAGGTCGTGCTCGGCGGTGGCGTCTAGGCCGGCGAAGGGCTCATCGAGGAGGATGAGGTCGGCCTCCTGGGCGAGAGCGCGGGCTATCAAGGCGCGGCGCTGCTGGCCGCCGGAGAGTCCACCGGCGCGGCGGTGGGCCAGGTCGGCCAGGCGGACGGATTCCAGGGCTTGCCAGCTGATCTCGCGGTCGGCCTTGGTGGGGCGGCGGAGGGGGCCGAGGCGGCCGTAGCGGCCCATGAGGACCATGTCGAATACGGTGACGGGGAAGCTCCAGTCCACCTGCTCCGACTGCGGCGCATAGCCCAGGCGCCGACGGTCCGGGCGACGGCCGGAGGTGAAGACGCGTATATCGCCGCGCCAGGGCTTGTGGAGGCCGAGGATGACTCGCAGGAGCGTGGACTTACCCGAACCGTTGGGCCCGACGAGCCCGGCCAGACAGCCGGCCTCGATGTGGAAGGTGACGCCCTCCAGGGCGGGCTCGCCGTCGTAGCCGGCCCAGAGATCGCGGACTTGAAGGGCGACGGGATACCCGATTGGCTCAGTCACTTCCGCCTCCCAGGCAGCGGAGGAGTTCGTCGGCGTTGAAGCGCATCATATCGACATACGTCGGCACGTCGTCCGTGAGGGCGTCGCTGTAGAGAGTGCAGACGGGAACGCCGGCGTCGGCGGCGATCTGCTCCATGAGACGGCTGTCGGCCCCGATCTGAGGTTCGGTGAACACGGCCGGGACGCTCTGGTCCTTGATGTCGTTGGTGAGGTCAGCGATATCGCGGGGGCTGGGGTCCTGGCTGGGGCCGGGGACGACAAAGCCGACGATACTGAGGCCGTAGCGCCGGGCGAGATGGGGGAAGGCGTCATGGGGCGTTACCAGCTTGCGGCTCTCGGGTGGGATCTGGTCAACGGTGGCGGCGATCTCATCGTCGAGCTGGGCCAGCCGCTGGCCGTAGTGGGTGAGGTTGTCGCTGTAGAGGGCAGCGTTGGCGGCGTCCGCGCCGGTCAGTGTCTCCGCGATGACGCTGACGTAGGCGCGGGCAAGCGAGACGTCGAGCCAGAGGTGGGGGTTGTCGCCGGCGTCGGCGGCTGTGGTCTCCGGGTCGCCCAACTCTTGAGCGCGCGTGGAGGTGACGTTGGCCATGAAGGAGATGACCGTCGTGTCCTGGCCCTTGTTGCTGTCGATGACGTCCAGGATAGAGCCTTCGAGACCGGGTTGGAGGTCGTTGACGAAGATGATATCGGCCTCGGCGATGCGGCGGATATCGGAAGGGGTGGGCTCGTAGGTGTGGGGGTCGGCGCCGGAGGGAAGGATGGAGAAGACATCGGCGTTGTCCCCGCCTATCTCACGCGCGAAATCGGCGAAGAGGGGTAGGGTCGTGCCTACCCGAATGGGTAGGTCACGGCTGGCGGGGGAGAAGCGCGCCGAAGGGGTGTCGCCTTGGTCGTTGCTGCCGCAGGCGACGAGGGACATCGTGACCAAGAGGGCGACTGTGGCGAGAGCGAGGCGGGACATGGCTAAGATCAGGTTAGGGGCTTGCAGCCGCCAGGCTACGGCAGTCCCCGCAGCGGCCGTAGAACTCCAGCCAGTGACCCTCGATGTCGTAGCCGGTCGCAGTGGCGAGATCCTGAACCGAGTCAGCTATGACACAGTCATCTAGGACGTGGACGTTGTCGCAGGAGACGCATACCAGGTGGTGGTGATGGCGACCACGACGGTTGACGCGGTAGTGGAGGCTGCCGTCCTCCAGCAGGACACGGCAGACGACGTCTAGGTCTGTGAGGAGACGCATGGTGCGGAAGACGGTGGCGCGGCCGACGTTGCGGGCCTGACGGAGGATTTCGTCGACGGAGAAGTGGCCACTCTGTGCGAGAGCGGCAGCGATGACACTCACGCGGGTGGGGGTAGCGCGATGTCCGAGCGCTTGGAGTCTGCGGATGACGGATTCCAGTTCAGACATGGCGATGATACCTGATATCAGTGAGACGTAGTATCATCTGTCGCCTCGTCGTTTGTCAAGCGGGAAAAGGCGGTGCAGGCGCCGCTGCTCGAGCACGGCGAGCAAGAACATCTCGTCCGGTCGTCCACGTCTTCGACGTACTCGATGCTGACGCCGACGGTCACGGAGTTACGGCAGGAGCCGCTGGCTGCCATAGGGGGCGGTCAATCAGGCCGGAAGGTGAGGCCGGTCAGGGCGAAGGCGTTGGCTGAGTCAGGTCAATTTGCCCAGCGCGCTCAAGACCGCCCCATAGTCCGGTTCGTCGGTGGTGTCTCCCACGATCTGCATGTATCGGATGACGCCATCACGATCGACGAGAAGCACCGCCCTCGTCAGGAGCCGAAGTTCCTTGATCAGCAGCCCATACGAGGTGCCGAAGGAAGCGTCGCGGTGATCTGACAGCGTTTGCACTCTGTTCATGCGAGCGGCATCGGACCACCGTTTCTGAGCGAAGGGCAAATCCATGCTTATGGTGAGAATCGCAACATCAGTGCCCAGCTGCTCTGCCTCGCGGTCGAGACGGCGGGTGTGGGCATTACACACAGGGGTGTCGAGGGACGGTACAGAGGACAGGACGCACACCTTGCCGCGGAATGATGAGAATCTGACCGGCGA
>CAYFYG010000422.1:0-3713 GCA_964347225.1 uncultured Dehalococcoidia bacterium
GCGGCGCCGGCGGCGGCGCTCCAGCTTCTCGACGTCCTTCTCGACGGCCTCGATCTCCTGCTGGGCGGCCTCGACGACGGCGGCGCGCTCGGGGACGGGGAGGCGGGAGGCGCGCTCCATCTCGCGCACGGCCTGGTGGAGCCGCTGGCGCGCCTGCGAGAGCTGGTCGCCCATCTGGCGGCGGGTCTCTTCGAGCAGGAGTCCGCTGCCGCCCGCGCCCAACAGGCCGAGCGACAGGTCACCGAGCGCCTCGCCGCCCTCGAGTCCGGCCGCGAGCGCCTCCTCGAGCAGACGCGCCGCCAGATGGGCGACCAGCTCTCCCAGGCCCGCCAGCGGCTCCACCAGGCCGTGCGCGACATGGAGCGCGCCTCCCGCCTACCGGTGCCCGAGCGCGCCGCCGTCGTCGAGGCCGCCCAGCAGGAGATCGAGGCCGTCGAGAAGGACGTCGAGAAGCTGGAGCGCCGCCGCCGGCGCCGCCGCGGCCCCCTCCCGCCCATCGAGCCCGGCGACCTCCTCTTCCTCCGCGACCTCCCCCTCCCCGGCGAGGCGCTATCCCCGCCGGACGCCGAGGGCGAGGTCGAGGTCAGGCTCGGCGCCCTCCGCGCCCGCGTCGGCCTCCGCCAGATCGACCGCGTGGAGAAGCGCGAGGGCGAGCCCGACCTCGCGCCGACCGTGCGCCGGGCCCCCGGCCCCACCCCCCGCGTCCCCGCCGAGCTCGACGTCCGCGGGATGTCGGCGGACGAGGCCCTCCTCCTCGTCGAGCAGCGCTTGGACGAGGCCTTCCGCGTCGGCCTGTCGGAGCTGCGCATCGTCCACGGCAAGGGAACCGGCACCCTCCGCCGCGCCGTCCGCGAGATGCTGTCGCGCCACCCCCTCGTCCGCTCCCAGGCCTCCGCCCCGCCCCGCCAGGGGGGAGATGGGGTGACCCTGGCAGAATTGGCCACATAGCTCTCGGCGGCGGGGCTCGCCCTGAGCCTGTTGGGGGGGCGAGTCTCTGCCCCCTGAGGCTGCGCGGCCGCGCTGCCCTATTTGACGCCCGCCCCGGCCCAGGCGCACAATCGCCGCGGGCGGACGGCGTGGCGCCTGGAAGCCGCGCAGCCTAAAGAATCACCGTGCGGCCGCGCTGGTTCATCCTGTACAATGGCCTTGAGCCCTCCCAGTATCGAAAGTGGCACCGCCGGTCAGACGTGGAACGCGGCGTGGTGAACTGGCTGCGCGTGGCCGGCGGCTGTGGCGGGCTGCCATACCCAGCCCTGGTACTGATAGGCGGTGCCTGTGGACCGAGGAATCGGCGTGGACATGGAGAAGCCGCCTGCGCCGGCGAAGGCTAGCTAAGAGAAGTCAACCTGAAGAAGCGGCTGTGTTGAATGGAGCGATAATCATGGTCAAGCGAGTGTCCAGCAAGAACCGGCGGAAGGGCCACGTGCGCCCGGGCAACGTCAAGCGGCGGATCCGCGAGAACAACAAGGCAACCGCCCAGATGCAGGCCGTCCTAGGGCTATCGAACGCCACACCCGCCGCTCCGGGTGGAGAAAGCGCGGAACCAGACTAGTCGCCCGCTGACAGCCGCTCAGCCCAGGCGCACAATCGTGGCGGGCGGACGAGCGTCCTCGTCCCTTAGGCCCCAGGCCGCCGCGCCCAGGCGAACGTGGAAACTAGCGGTCTTTCCGTCCACCTTTCCTGCTTGTCTTCTTTGGGTGTTTCTTTTTCTTCTTCTTGCCTTCCTTCTTCTCTTCCATGTTTCTCACCTTCTTCCTTTTCTCGACCCCTGCCTATCTTTCTGCGGATGATGCTGAGACCTCAGCAGGACGATGTCAAGGGCCTCGGCGGAGGGACGGTGTCCGACACCACCCGCCCAGCCCAGGGGTACAATCGTGGCGGGCGGACACGTACGGAGCTTCACCATGAAGCCTGACCCAAGGCGGCGCAGGGGACACTGGTGGAATAACCTTCTCCCGGGGTGGCCTTTTTGGCTTGGAAGGGAAACCATCGACCGGCCGGAGAGACGGCAAGGTTCCCGGTGGGGTTTGAACGTATCCCAGTTGAAATGCCGCCACGTCAACCTCCTCCGCCGCTGGGACAGCGCCGATGACATGGGTAGCCCGGAGAAGGTATCCCGGTATCTGTGTGATGCCTGCGGGGCCAGTTTCTCGCGTGAGGAGGGAGAGCGTCTCAGGCAGATCGGCCGCTGACTCCGGGCGCGTCGTAGCGGCGTTGACGCCCTACTCTGCCGAGACGCACAATCGCGGCGGCCCCGCGCGATGCCGTGGGATGGCCAGGGGTGCCGGTCGATCGCCCTAGACATCACGAGCAAGTCCCGCTTCGCGGGCTAGGAGGGTAGACGATGCAGAAGCAGTATCCCCAGTACCGTGCTCATCTCCAGCGTCAGGTCGCCACCCTGGCAAAGGGGATGCGCGGCCCGATGTCAGGATTCTCGAAGTTGCACAGGGAGGCTGTCGCCGATGGCGTGCTCAGCAGAAAGGTCAAGGAGCTGATCGCGCTGGGCATCTCCATCTCGGCCCGGTGTGACGGGTGCATCCTGGCCCACGTTCACGACGCCCTCCGCGAAGGCGCCACCAGGGAGGAGATCGTGGAGACGATTGCCGTTGCCGTTGTCATGGGGGGAGGGCCGGCTATGTTCACCGGCTCCGAGGCGCTCGCGGCCGTCGACCAGTTCATCGCCGAGGGGCAGGCCTGATTACAAACGATACGGGGCATGTCGGGTGAATGATCCCCGCCCGCCCGGCCTGCTACAATCGAACCTGCTGCCAACTCTTCACTAGCCGGAGGTGCCCTGACATGGCCTACTCCAACCTGCTTTTCGATGTCCGCGACAACGTCGCCACCATCACCCTCAACCGCCCCGACGCCGCCAACGCCATGACCCGCGAGCTCACCCCCGAGCTCGCCGACGCCGCCCTCCGCTGCGACGTCGACCCCGACGTCCGCGCCGTCCTCATCACCGGCGCCGGCAAGATGTTCTGCGCCGGCGGCGACGTCAAGGCTTTCGCCGCCCAGGGCGACAACCTCCACGCTTACATCACGGAGATGCTCACCCACCTCCACATCGCCGTCTCCCGTCTCCGCCGCATGACCCCTCCCGCTGTCGCCGCCGTCAACGGCGTCGCCGCTGGCGCCGGCATGAGCCTCGCCCTCGCCTGCGACATCGTCCTCGCCGCGCAGTCCGCCCGCTTCACCATGGCCTATACCGGCGTCGGCCTCTCCCCGGACGGCTCCGCCACCTACACCTTGCCCCGCATCGTCGGCGCCAAGCGCGCCCTCGAGCTCGCCCTCACGAACCGCCTCCTCTCCGCCCAGGAGGCCGCCGATTGGGGCATCGTCGCCCGCGTCGTCCCCGACGACCAGCTCCTCGACGAAGGCCGACAACTCGCCGCCCAGCTCGCTTCCGGCCCCACGGCCGCCTTCGGCAGGACCAAGCGCCTCCTCGAGGGTGCCTGGACCGAGACCCTCGAGACTCAGATGGAGAGCGAGGGTCGCGTCATCGCCGACTCCACCCGCACCGCCGATGCCCGCGAGGGCGTCACCGCCTTCATCGAGAAGCGCCCGCCCAAGTTCAAGGGCGCGTGACCACGTTCACGGTCTCATCCTGGTAGAATTGGCCACGTAGCTCCAGCAGCGGGCCCGAGGAGGCGCTTTGTCCATCACCATACGTCCCATGCTCCCCGACGACATCGATGTCGTCGCCCCCGTCA
>CAYFYG010000423.1:0-1544 GCA_964347225.1 uncultured Dehalococcoidia bacterium
GTCCAGCAGTTGCTGGGCCAGTCCTGCCCCTGTGGCCACCGGGATGTTGCCCCCCACGATGCCAGTGGCCCCCAGGTTCCCCTTCTCCACATCGGCGATGTGCATGGACCCACCGCGACCCAGGCAGTAGCCGGAGGCGCGACCGCACAACTCGGCCATCATCTTGCTGTAATGCTCCTGCCGCGCCTCCTCCGTCCTGGCCAGGGAAGCGCCCCGAGCATGGCAGTGGCCATGGCCGCGATGTGTGCTGGTGATGAGGTCATCGTCTCGCAAGGCGGAGATAGCTCCCACAGCCACCGCTTCCTCCCCCGCGTAAAGGTGGGACGCCCCCTTAATCAGGTCGCGCCCCAATAGTTCGTAGACTTTGTCCTCGAACGCCCGGATCTCCCACATTTGCCGCAGGAGATCCAGAGCTTGCTCTTTGCTGAGCCCGAGTTCTTCCAGGTTGATCCTATTGCTCACGATATTCTCCCTCAGGTCTAATGTTACGTTGCTCCACTCGTATCTGCTCATACAGCGCCTCCACCTCGGCGCGGGTGCCGACGCTGACCCCCTCGCGCATGGCGGCCGCCGTGCCGGTAGCCACGCCCAGGCGGGCCGTTTCCTCCAGAGGCAGCCCTCGCTGTACTGCCCAGGTGATGCCGGCCAGCAGCGCGTCCCCCGCGCCGACGGGATTCCGCACCCGCACGCGGGGCGGCCTGGCCCACACCGCCTGTCGCTTCGAGGCCAACAGCAAGCCATCAGCACCCAGCGACAAGGCTATCAGCTCGATCCCCTGGCGCAGGAAAAACTCCACCGCGTTGAGCATGTTGGCATCGGAATCGACCTTTCGGCCTGTCACTTCCTCCGCCTCAACGACGTTGGGTTTGACCAGGTAGGGACCGGCCGCGCATCCCAGCTCCAACGGTTTGCCGCTTGTATCGAGGAACGGTTTCGCTCCCTGTGCCTGCACTAGGGTGATGAGTTGAGCATAGTGGTCGGATGGCACGCCGGGAGGCAGGCTGCCAGAGAGTACCCAGATGTCCCCTGGGCGCACCCTCTCACGAACCCGGTCGAGGAACGCTGCCAGTTCCTCTGCTCGCACTGTGGGGCCTGCTTCATTTACTTTGATGTACCGTTCCATAGCCGCGTCGGTGACGACGATGCTGGTGCGCGTTTCGCCCGCGATGCGTACGAAATCGGTGGCGATCCCCATATCGCTCAGGCCGCGCTCCAGCATCTGGCCCGCTGCTCCGCCGACGAAGCCCATGGCCATGCCCTCTACGCCTAGCGAGTGCAGCGCCCGCGAGACGTTGAACCCTTTGCCGCCCCAATCGAGCCGGGACGCTGTAGCGCGCATCATCTCGTTGAAGACGATGCGTGGCACAGTCAGTGTGCGGTCCAATACGGGATTGAGGGTTACGGTGACGATCATGGTCAGATCCCCCGTCGTAACTGGCTGAAGCGATGCCGCACCAGGGCCGCCAGCGGTTCGCCTGCTTCGATGCCGCTCACGTCGGCCAGCACGGCGTCCAATCCTTCAGCGGCGATGCGTTGCTGTAGCC
>CAYFYG010000424.1:0-1544 GCA_964347225.1 uncultured Dehalococcoidia bacterium
ATGTGGGAGCCTCAAGAGCGCGCCTTGAGCGACGACTACCGCCTCATAACCTGGGACATGCGGGGGCACGGCGAGACCGACAGCCCCGACGATCCCACACAGTACTCGGAGGCCCTCACCGTCGAGGACATGCGCACGCTCCTGGGGTTCTTGGGCGTGGGACGCACAGTGGTCGGAGGTCTCTCGCTGGGTGGCTACATGTCCCTCGCCTTCTACGTGAAGCACCCCGACATGGTGAGTGCCCTCGTTCTCTGCAATACGGGTCCCGGGTACCGCAACTCACAGGCCCGCGCGGAATGGAACCGGATGGCAGAGCAACTGGCGCAAGAGCTGGAGGACCGGGGCCTTGAGGCCCTGGGGTCCAGCGCAGAGGTGCGGGCGACGGCCGGCCAGCACCGCTCGGCGCAGGGATTGGCCCACGCCGCTCGTGGCATGCTCGCCCAGTTCGATTCCCATACCATCGACTCATTGCCGAATGTGCAGGTGCCCACGCTTATCGTCGTGGGCGAGCGGGACCGAATGTTCCGCGACGCCAGTGAGTACATGGCATCCAAGATACCGGGGGCCGGTCTGGAGGTGATCCCGGGGGCGGGTCACGCCGCCAACCTGGATCAGCCTGCGGCTTTCAACCGCGTACTGCGGGAGTTCCTAGCCCTCACCTCTGCTCAGCGCTGATGGAGCACTGCTCCACCGGCGATCGCTCGTAGACGGAGCACGGCCTGGGGCGGTTTGACTCGCGGGACTCCCCGAAGCCCTGTCGCAGCCCGCGCATAAGCAGCCGAATTGGCTCCCATCGGCCGTAACATACCGAGGGCTTCATCGTCTTACCGTTTGAGCGTGGGCCCCCGGTGGAGGCGGGGGTGAATACCCTCTGCCCGTATAAGCGGTGATGGCAAAACGTACTGATATCGAAGGGTGGGACCAGCCGGCGTCAGTCCACTATCCGGCCAAGGTGACGCTGCCTGCTCGCCGCCCGGCTATTCTTCATCGTCAGCGGCTCACCGACCTGCTGTCAGAGCACACCTCCCGCCGGGTCACTGTCGTCAGCGCTCCCGCCGGCTACGGCAAGACCACCCTGCTGCTGGACTTTCAGGAGAGCTGGCAGGCCCCCATCTGCTGGTACTCCCTGGACGAACGTGACCGCGATCTACGGACGTTCCTGAGCTACTGGCTGGCCTGCGGCCGGGCCCACTTCCCCTCCTTCGCACAGGGAGTGGAGGTGGCCCTGGCCCGGGGCGAGAAGCTGAGTCACCAGGGGTGGATCGACCTCATGGTGTCGGCGGTTGGGGAGGTCGGCCAGCCGTTTATCGTGGTCTTCGACGACTTCCACTACCTGGACGAGGCGACGCCAGAGCTGCGGCGCGTGTTTGAGGGCTGGCTGTACCGTCTCCCTTCCCATTGCCACGTTGTGCTGTCGACCCGGAGGCAGCCGGATGTGGGCGTGCTGCCCCTAATGATGGTTCGCCAGGAGGTGGCGACGGTGACGGCGACCGACTTCGCCTTCACCTGTGAGGAGGTGGCTCGGCTCTACCGCGATATCCTAG
>CAYFYG010000425.1:0-2115 GCA_964347225.1 uncultured Dehalococcoidia bacterium
TTTCAGCAGCTTGCGGGGCCCGCCGCCCGCGCCATCCTCAACCGCGTCCTCGCTCTCCTTAGCACCGACGACGAGCGTTTCTTCACCGCCGAGCAGTTCCTCGCCGCCAGCGACGAGCAGCTCCGCGCCGCCGGACTCTCCCGCCAAAAGCTCGCCTACCTGTGCGACCTGTCGGAGAAGTTCGCCTCCGGTCAGCTCAGCGAGGGGGAGTTCGCCGACGCCGACGACGAGGAGGTGATCCGCAGGGTCACCTCGGTGAAAGGGATCGGCCGCTGGACCGGCGAGATGTTCCTCATCTTCTCCCTGGGTCGCCCCGACGTGCTGCCGGTGGACGACCTGGGCGTGCGTCGCGCCTTCCAGCAGGCATACGGCCTTCCGGACCTGCCTTCGCCGGAGGAGATGCGCCGCATCGCCGAGCCCTGGCGGCCCTACCGCAGCGTCGGCACGTGGTACATGTGGCGAAGCCTCGGCGTCGCCGTGCCGGAGGACGGCCGATAGGAGCGCGGCGGCTAGCCTGTGGGACAATGAGACACAGCGAAGGAAGCGAGTAGCATCATGAAGCGATTGCTGTTGGTCCTGCTGGCGGCGCTGGCCGCCGCGCTCGGCTGGCGTCGGCGCGGCCACGTCAAGAGCGTGGCCATACGCCGCCTGGCCGCCGCCATCCCCAATCCCGCCAAGAGCCACGGCCTCGACATTCGCATCCCCGTCGACAGGGGAGGGTGGATACGGATCACCCTCAAGGCAACCCTCAGCGGCACTCTGTCGGAAGTCGTGGGCTACCCCGTGGAGGGCGCCGCCTACTCGCACTTCGGCGGCTTCAACCTCAGCCCCATCTACGCCGACTTCGTCAACCCCGACTCCGACTACTATCAGGCCTGGCTCGGGGCCTACGTCGTGTTCGACAACGAACGGCGACAGCACTTCGGCTTCGATGACGAGGGGCAACCCGTCCAGCAGGAGGCGCTCGACGTCCTGGAGGCCGACCAGCGGCTGGTGTTGGGGGGCGCGGGATGCCCGCACCGGTTCCCCGACGGCCGCTTCGTGCAGCTCATCGGCGACATGACGGCCGAGGAGGTCGACTCAGGCGGCGAGCGCTGGTGGAAGCTGGAAGGCAGGGCGGACACGTGGTCGGCTTACCACCGCGGCCGCAGTCCTGGCGGCCACTGGCGGTCCGAGGCCGGCTACGGCCGCGTGCCCGACGATGCTCCCCATCCGGTGGACGATTTCCACCCGCTGACCTACATCGGCTCGTTCTGGATGCGCTACGTCCCGGAGTGGCAGGCGACCTGCGCCAAGTTCTACATCTACCCCGAGTACACCGACAGGAACGGCGAGAAGGTGACCAGGGGGCAGCGCGTGGAGGCGGAGTGCCAGGCGATCGTGGACAGGATCACCTTCGCCAAGAAGTGAGCGGCAGGCGCTCAGACGAAGGAGATCTCGTCCACCAGGGCGCCCCAGGTCTTCTGCCGCACGGCGAAGTTCGGCACGTCATCTATCGTGGCCCGCCACTCGGGCGAGGCCATGGCGGCCCGGAACGCCTCCTCGCTATCGAACCACAGTTCCGCTATGCCGCCGAACTGGAGGTCGCCTTCAGGGGCGGCCGTGGCGGGGTCCTGGACGTACTTCCTGAGCCCGGGCACCTTGGCCGCGATGGGCCCGTGCACGTCCCGCCAGTAGCGCAGCGCCTCCTCGCGGCTCATGTCCTCGCGTAGCTGAAGGACGTACACCAACTTCTGCATCAGGGGCGTCTCCTCGTAGATGCGAACGCTTTCTGCCGGTGGGCGGAGCATAGCACCGGTTGGATAGCGCCGCCAACCCTACCGCTCCTTGACCCCCTGCTCGCCCACCAGATACGATTCTAGGCGCCCCTAACGCTGGACAGGAGGAGACCATGAACGAAGTCGTCATCGTCGGCGCCGCCCGTACCCCCGTCGGCACCTTCGGCGGTGCCTTCGCGGACGTCCCGGCCACGCGCCTCGCTGCCGTGGCCATCGGGGAGGCCCTCAAGCGAGCGGACATCCAGCCGGATCAGGTGGACGAGGTGCTCATGGGTAACGTCCTCTCCGCCGGTCTGGGGATGAACCCGGCCCGTCAAGCTGAGCTGGCCGCTGGTAT
>CAYFYG010000426.1:0-3260 GCA_964347225.1 uncultured Dehalococcoidia bacterium
GCCGATGGGCCAACGCTGCTATTGCTCAAGCATATCGTCCGCTCACCTCGGCAGTTGCCCCTTCTCCTTCTGGGCACCTATCGCGAGGCGGAGGTGGCGCGGACGCACCCCCTAGCCAAAACTCTCGCTGACCTACGCCGCGACCGCGCCTTCGAGCGGGTCTCCCTCCAGGGACTGGACGAGGGGGACGTGGGCGCTCTCATCGGCGCCTGGACCGGCCAGAAAGCGCCGCCGGCGTTCATTCAGGCTGTCCACGAGTTGACGGAGGGCAATCCCTTCTTCATCGAGGAGGTCCTGCGCCACCTGGAAGAGACCGGCGCCATCTACCGGCGCGACGGTGGCTGGACGACCGACCTGAAAGTCGACGAGATGGGTATCCCGGAGGGAGTACGAGAGGTCATCGATCAGCGGCTGTCGCGGCTCTCGGGGGACTGCAACAGCATCCTCACCATCGCCGCCGTCATCGGCCGTGAGTTCGACCTCGATTCTCTGGAGAGGGCGAGCGACCTGCCGCTCGACCGTCTGCTGGAGCTACTGGAAGAGGCCGTAGCCGCGCGCGTCGTTGCGGAGGCGCCCCACATGGTCGGCCGCTATGGCTTCTCTCACACCCTCATACACGAGACGCTGTACCAGGAGCTGACCACCACCCGCCGCGTGCGCCTTCACGGCCAGAGCCTCAAGTACGCCGACAGCAGCGGCGTAAAGGTGGCCTATGAGGTGCTTGGGTCATCGGGCCCCTTCCTCACCGTGTTGGGACTCAGCAACTGCCCCGCCGTGCGTAGCCGGGTCTGGGCCGCCACCCGACAATGGGATCGCCTCAGTCGCCGCTGCCGGGTAGTCTTGTACGACCGCCGCGGTGTCGGCTTCTCCGCTGCGCCGGAGCAGGGCTACAGCATTGACCTCTGCATCGAGGACCTGCGAGCGGTTCTCGATGCCGTCGGGGCGGAGAGGGTCGTGCTGTGGGGCGCCACGGACGGCGGCCCCCTGGCCATCGCCTTTGCGGCCCGGCATCCGGATCGGGTTGCGGGTCTGATCCTGGCGGGCACTACGCCCAAGCTCGCCACCTTTGGGGACTTCCAGTGGGGCATCAACCCTGCAGTCGCGCAGTCGTTCGTGCAGCTGGGCGCCCTGGACCACGGTGAGGCAGTCGCCCAGCTCACGCGCACCAGGCACGGGCGTCTCGAGGAGACGGACGCCCTCAGTGAGGTGATCAGGCGGGTCCCGCGATCGGCCTGGTCGCAAATCGTGGGCGCCCTTGTCGGCGCCGATGCCCGGCCGCTTCTGGCGCAGGTGCGGGCTCCGACCCTTATCGTCCACGACCCGACCAATCAGTACATCCCAGTGGAAGCAGCCCACTACATGCACGAGCGAATGCCGGGGAGCAAGCTCGAGGTGACGGAGGAGTATGGGCCCTGGCTGTTCGGAGACGCGTTGTACCGCAAGATAGAAACGTTCATTGAGGAGGCGACCGCCCGCAGCCCACCCTAGAGGTGAGGCCTATCATTCGTGCTGGCAGGGGTCGCCGCGCCCTGCGGCACGTGGCACGGCCACCTGCAGAAAGGAGAAACGGCATGCCATCCGCTACCCCTATTGTTCAACTCATAAGAGACCTGAGGGAACGGAAGAGCGAGATCGCGCGCAAGTTCAAGACGGTCTACGACTACTGCAAGGGCACCGAACCCGAAAATGCCGCCTTCAAGACGTATTTGGAGAACGGCCTCCGGGGGTGGCAGGGCGACAAGGCTGGCCTGCCGGACTTGAGCCAAGCCGGCGTCACCCTGAGCGATGCTGAGAAAGAGCACATCTGTAAATGGCCGGACAGATTACAGGTGAGGAACGCGATGGTCAGGGCGTTGGAAGACGACGCTTGGAACATTGATTTCTTCTGGGATCTCAGCGACGAGCTCACAGATGCTGCCGCGTCGCACTCCCTTATCGACCCAACTGCTGCGCGGGGGGACCCTCTTCCGACCCCGCCCCCCGCTCTGGACCTCGGCGGATCCGGCGATATCACTGTCACCTTCTTCACCCCGCGCAGAAATGTGTCAGAGCCAACCAGCGTCTTTGGCCTCACCTTCGGGGGCGTCAAACTGGAGGTCGAGCCGCCGCCCTAGGCCCCGAACAGCCAGAAGAAGAGGACGGAGCCCCTTGCTGGGGCGCACAGGCGACTCTTCGGCGCTCAGGAGGTAGCCTGCGGCGATCGCACTGCGGACTGCCACGAGGGACGCGGGTAGCTAGGTCCGGTCAGCCGTCGGGGCCAGGGTGCGCGCCAGGAAATCGGAGACGACGGCCGCGAGGCGCTCCTCGGCGCCCCACCAGAAGTGGTCCGCGCCCGGCACCATGACCAGTTCCGCCTGAGAACCGACAGCCTGGCCCAGGCTGGCAAGCCGGGAGGGCGGCGCCACCTGATCCTGTTCGCCCACGACAAGGAGGGCGGGACAGCGGATGGCGATCTCAGAGAGGCCGCGGGCGATGGTAGGGGTGGAGACCGCGACGACGGCCCGCAGCCCTTCGCCGGCGGCGAGGAGGGCCACCGCGGCCCCGAAGGAATAGCCGACGATCCCCACACGGTCGTCGACTACTTCCGGCAGCTGACGGAGGTGGGCCAGGGCGGCGACGGCGTCCGCTCGTTCGCCGACGCCGTCGGCGAACGAGCCTTGGCTGCGGCCGACGCCTCGGAAGTTGAACCGCAGGGCCGCGATGCCTCGGGAGGCGGCCGCCTGGCAGAGGGTGAGGACCACGCTGTTGCGCATGTCGCCACCGTAGAGAGGGTGAGGGTGGCAGACGGCCACCGCGGCCGAGGGCGACGATTCCGGCAGGTGGAGAACACCTTCCAGCGTCAGACCATCACCGGTAAACGTGATCTCTTGCGTCTGCTCGGCCATCACGGGAGCGCAGTTGACATGGTGCGCGGTAGCTGGAGCCCAAAGCCCGTCGGGGAACACTATACCGTTGGCGAGCCCCCCGGCAAAGCCGCCGGAGCCCGGCCTAGCAGCCCCTCGCGCTACGAGGTTTCTTTCAGCAGGTCCACCACCAGCCGGTAGGCTACCCCGACCGCCGGCAGGCAGACCGTCAGGGGCGTGTCAGAACTCATGAACTGCTTGAGCCCCTCCTCCGTGCTCAGGTCCATCCCCGTCAACTCGCGGCACGAGATGGTCTCCATCTCGGCCTCGAAGCGGCGACGAAACTCGCGTGCCACCCCGAGGCGGCTCAGCATCTCCTCCATCGATGCGCGGGACCGGTCGTCCGAGGCGTCGTCC
>CAYFYG010000427.1:0-8104 GCA_964347225.1 uncultured Dehalococcoidia bacterium
CACATGCCGGCCAAGAACTGGGCCAGCCCTCCGTAGAAGAGGCCCACCGGCAGGACCATGCCGATGCTCTCTTTCTCGATGAGGTCAGCGTTGATGATGTTGAGGATGAGGGTGGTCAGACCGAAGCCAGCCAGGCCAAGGGGAGCGGGGTTGGCCAGTTTCTCTCTGACCTCGATGGCAGCACTGCTCTTGAGTTGGTCTAGTTCCCGCCGCATCTCCTCCAGTCGCCGGTGAAGGTCTTCCGGGGATAGACTCATCGCAGGGCCCTCCTCTCCGATAGCGGATACTGCATGCGGATGGCAGCCGTCCTCTGCGGCTCACGGGGGCAAGGGAGTGCGTCTTCGCTCGGGCCTTGCCTGCCGTCAGCGAGTCTTGGAATCTGCACAAGCAGTCCATGTCCTGTGGATCCGAAGTTGCGTTTGTGGCTCAGTTGTCCTCCCTCCTGACAGCCGAGGTTTCAGGTTCTTCGGCCAGAGCGCTCGAATGGTGGGGCTTCCGACTGTGGAAGGCTCACCCCCTACCCCCGGCGGTGTCTTTCGACGTGCGAACCGGCCGCCGCCAGGGCAGCACTGGCGGTACGGCATGGGCCCAGCCTCGTCGGGCAGCACTGCCAGCATCTCCATGTGGCCGGGCACGCCGATCTGACGGTATATTGGGTGTCATCGTCACTACGGTCAATGGGCTCGCACCAGCAGGAGCGGAACCGGGCACTTGCGGACAAGTGTCTCAGCCACGCTGCCGACAGCCCACCGAGCGACACTGGAACGGCCATGACTGGTCAGAGCAACCAGGTCAAGACCGTCCCTCTCTATGTAGCTGATGACCTCGTCCCAGACGTTGCCCTCAAGTGTCTCCCACCTCACCTGGATGCCCTCATCCCTGAGCCGTCTCTTCAGGCCGGCGAAGTAGCGGCTGCACTCCTCCTCCAAGTGCGCCATCATCCGCTCAGCCAGTTCCTCCCAATCCCCAGGCATGTCGGGTGGGTAGAAAGCGGGAGACCGCAGAGGCTCCAAGACTCTGAGAAGCACCACCTCAGCACTGCCAATCTTCGCGTGGTGTGCCACATGGGGCAGTACTTGCTCTGCCCTCTCTGAGCCGTCCAGCAAGACGAGTATTTTCCTGTGCGGCCAGTGTCCAGAGATGGTCTCCTCAGGCGCATCAGACCTAGCGAGCAAGACCGGGACGGCCGAATGACGAGCGACTCTGGCGGCGACACTACCCATCGCCCATCGCCGGACACCTGAGCGGCCGTGCGTGGTCATGGCGATGAGGCAGACCTTGTTCTTCTCGGCGTATGCGAGGATCTCCTCGGCGGGGTGTCCAAAGAGAACGTGCGAGTCCACGGTCCACCCATTGCTGCCTGCGTCTTCCAGGCGGGAGCGAAGCACCTGCGCGGCGTGCTCCAGTAGATAGATCCAGAAGCGAGATGAGCCCGATTCGGACTGGTCTGGTGCGCAGACGTGCAGTAGCGTCACTTGAGCGGGAGACGCGGCGGCGATACCCGTGACGTAGTCGAGAGCGCGTTCCGCCAGCTCGGATCCGTCCAGCGGGACAACTATCTTGTCATACATTGGAAATCCCTCCTGCCTGACTAATCACGTGCAGCATGTCCTTGGGTCGCCGGTGATGAACGGTCGCAACTCTCCCGGGGGTGGCGGGAGCACGGGAGATGAGCAGTCCCGGCATGAGCAGGCACTCCAGGGCAAGATGAGACAAGACGGTCTCCACATCTCCGCATGCTTGGCCATGGCGATCCCGGCGCACATTGGGTGGCATGGGCATTGCGGTCACCGGGCTCGCACCAGCAGGAGCGGGACCGGGCATTTGCGGAGAAGTGTCTCAGCTACGCTGCCGACAGCCCACCGTGCGATGCCGGAACGGCCATGACTGGTGAGAGCAACCAGGTCAAAACCGTCCCTCTCTATGTAGCTGATGATCTCGTTCCAGACGTTGCCCATCAGCGTTTCCGACCTGACGAGGATACCCTCATCCCCGAGCCGGCTCTCGAAGCCGGCAAAGTACCGATTGCACTCCTTCTGTTGATCCGCCATCATCTGGCCAGACAACTGCTCCCAGTCGGCAAACATGCTGGGCGCGTAGACGGCGAGGGTGCTGAGAGGCTCCAAGACCCTTAGAAGCACCACTTCAGCGCCGCCCGTCTTGGCGTGGTATGCCACGTAGGGCAGCACTTGTTCTGCCCTCTCTGAGCCGTCCAGGAGGACAAGTATTCTTCTCTCCGGCCACTGCCTACGGATAGCCTCCTCAGGCACATCGGTTCTCACCAGCCAAACCGGGACGGCTGAATGGCGAGCGACCCTGGCCGCCACGCTGCCGAGCGCCCATCGCCGGACGCCTGACCGCCCATGGGTGGTCATGGCGATGAGTCTGTCCTTGTTCTTCTCGGCGTAGGCGAGTATCTCCTCAGCGGGATGTCCAAAGAGAACCGTCGAGTCCACGCTCGCCCCTTCGCCGGCCCCGTCTTCCAGCCGAGAGCGAAACACCTCCTCGATGTGCTGGAGATAGACGCGATGGATGCGCTCAGCTTCGGGTTGGTCCGGTGCGCAGGCGTTTAGCAGCGTCACCTGAGCGCCAGAGGCGATGGCAAGGCCAGTGACATAGTCGAGGGCGCGTTCCGCCAACTCGGACCCGTCGAGGGGGACAACTATCTTCTCATACATTGGAGACTCCCTCCTCCCGCGGCAACGAACCGTGTCGGGGTCAGCCACGTCAGGTGGCGCACCATCCCCTTCTCGATGCGCTGCGCCAAGTTGTCTTGAACATCCATTGCTGCTAACCTGTGGCCCAAAATGGGGGCAAGGGGAAGCTGTCTAAGCTGCGGCTGCCACCTCTTCCAGCTCCACCTCAACGTACGGATTCCCGTAGCGGCCGTGCTTGACCTCGGCGGCGGTTACTCGCCCCCGTAGAAGGCTGTCCCCTTCCCAGTAGCTGACGATCGTCCCGGGTAGATTCCCCACCATGACCTTCAGATCCTTGCCTTCGAGCGCAAACCTCATCTCTTTCGTCGCCATTGGTGGCCTCCATTCCGGCGTCGGCCTCGCTCGCCACAACGTAGCGGTGGCGCCACGCGACGAGGACGTTCAGTTCCGCCTCCTAAGCTGCGGACTTCCGCACCTCGCCGAGGTGCTCGCGCCATATCTTCCGTGCAGCCTGACCAAAGGTGCTGCCCCTAGGCACTTGCAGCCGGTCGCAAGAGGAGTCAGGCAGGGTGTCCGGGCAGTTGCGGAGTTCGAACAGGATGTACGCGCGGATGATGGCCGCGGCCTCGTATCTCAGGCCGCGGGTCTCTAGCGGCCACCTGGCCAGCTCTGGATCGAATTCCATGCCGTTGTCAATCCAGTGCAGCAGCGCTAGCTTCACAACGGCCGTCTCGTGAGTTGTCACGGCTCGTCTCTTATCTGGTTCCGCACGGCGCGAGCGCTCAACTGGCCGAAGCCCATAGAGAGCGCCCGACATGTCTTCACCGCCCTGCATGATCGGGGCTGGACGTGCCCCCTATATCCCTGCGCACGTCCTGGAACCGTTCACGACTGATCTCGCCAGGTGCGTGTCGCTTCTCAGCGAGCTGCAAAGGGTCAGCCTCAAGCCCTTGACCGCGATCCATGAGGTGGAGCAAGGCCGACGCCAGGCAAGCGCTCACCATTACCACCACCGTCACCCAGAAGACGGACCAGAGCACCCCGCCGATGACGATCCAGCAGTCCACTGGGGGAAGTGCTGTCGATTCCATCGTTGTCCCTCCTTACACCGCACCGGGTTGGTGGTTAGCCACACTTCGGGGCTCCTCCTTGGGCCAATCGAGTGCCGATCCTTATCGTTGCTGGCTGCGCGTTTTCGATGGTCACTGCTGGCCGCCATTCCTTTCGGACAGGAGGGTCTCCAGCATCCTGACGAGATCCCACGGATCGAAGGGCTTGGCGAGGAAATGGCCGCCAAGAGACCCATACCGCCCCGTTGCGTCCTGACAGTCGAGGCCGGATATGACTACCCAGGCGGGCAAACCGCTGTCGTCCGCCTGCCGTAAGCGGTCGAGCACCGCTTTGCCCCGGCGATCCGGGAGTTCGAGGTCAAGGATCACCACATCCGCCGCCTCCTGCTCAAGGATTTCCAGGGCCTCTGTGCCGGCGACTGCCTCGATGACATCGAAGCCCGCGGCGTGGAGGGAGATACGGAGCATACGGGCTACAGCGGGCTCGTCCTCTACCACGAGTACCGTGGGACGCGCGCTCGGGGCCTTTGGCTTGGCACACATCTCACCCCTAACCGTAGCCGTGGGAAGTGCATGGCGTGTTAATGTGGGGCCCCTCGATGTGAAGGACGCGTCAAAGCCGCGTGGGGGTCAGACAGGAGGGCGAGCGGGGCTCACGGGCGACGTTAGCCTTACCGACGGAGAGGGTGCTCGCAGGCCCAGGGCTTCGATATCCTGTGGGCGACGCGAGATGCACTCCAGATGGGCCCGAACCCCCTCCATGCCGTGGTCATGCACTTGAGGCAGTGAACGAGCGCCGCGCGGCGGTCACAGGCAAGGAGCGACAGGTTTGCGAAGGGCCTCTGGAGCATATACCATTGACGCGAGGGCCACCGAAGGTCGTGAGGGTCCAGTGGGGCCAGGCGAACCAGGTGCCTGTCCCCGCCTTTTCCCAGGGCGAAAGAGATGAGGGACTTCGCCGCCTCAGCGAGCAGAATGCCCGCCTGCGGGGCCAGTTCGGGCTACTGGGCCAGGCCCGCGGCGGCGTCCACGAGGATGGATCCCGGTTCCGAGCTGGTCCCACCATTGCTGCAGAGCGAGATGCGGCGGGACACGTGTGAGGGTTCTCCAAGGTGACGCCACGCAGCACAGAACACGCCTCGACAGCGGATGCGCTCGACCAGTTGGAGCACAATCTGCGAAAGCGGATCAAGGAACTGGATTGTCTGTACGGAGTGTCCAGACTCGTTGCGACATCGGGCACTTCGCTGGAGCAGACATTTCAAGGGATCGCTGACCTCCTTCCCCCGGGCTGGCAGTATTCAGAGGTTGCGTGTGCCCGGATCGTACTCGAGGATGAGGAGTTCAAGACGGAGAATTTCAGGGAGACCCCCTGGAGGCAAGTGTCCGATGTCGAGCCGCACGGTGAGAGGATCGGCAGCGTGGAGGTCTGCTATCTGGAGAAGCGGCCAGAGAGCGATGAGGGCCCGTTCCTGAGGGAAGAGAGAAACCTTCTCAATGCGGTTGCCGAGCGGCTGGGCAGGATCGTCGAGCGCAAGCGGGCTGAGGGGGCTCTGCGGAAGCGGATCAAGGAACTGAATTGTCTGTACGACATCTCAAAGCTGCGAGAGACGCGCGGTGTTTCGCTGGAGCAGATATTTCGAGGGACTGTCGAGCTCCTTCCTCCGGCCTGGGAGTATCCGGATATAGCTTGCGCCCGAATCGTCCTGGAGGAGCAGGAGTTCAAGACGGAGAATTTCAGAGAAACCCCGTGGAGGCAGACATGCGACATCAAGGCACATGGGCGGCCGATCGGCAGCGTAGAGGTCTGCTACCTGGAGGAGCGGCCGGAGAGCGATGAGGGACCTTTCCTGAGGGAAGAGAGAAGCCTGATCGGCGCTGTTGCTGAACGGCTGGGTAGGATCGTTGAGCGCCAGCGGGCGGAGGAGGCGCTGCGCGAGCGGACGCGTGAGCTCGTTGACACGCCCGGCATTTCGCTGGAACAGATGCTTCAGAGGGCAGCCGGCCTCATTCCTCCGTCCTGGCAATATCCGGAGGTCGCCTGTGCCCGGATCGTCCTGGAGGACTGGGAGTTCAAGACGGAGAACTTCAGAGAGACCCCCTGGAGGCAGGTGGCGGACATCAGACTACGCGGGGAGCGTATCGGCAGCGTGGAGGTCTGCTACCTGGAGGAAAGGCCGGAGAGCGATGAGGGGCCCTTCCTGAAGGAGGAGCGAAGCCTGATTAGTGCCGTTGCCGAACGGTTGGGCCGGATAGTCGAGCTCAAGCGGGCAGAGGATGAGATACAGGCGGAACGGCAGCGCTTAAGCGTGCTGGTGGAGACCTCTCCGGTGGGCGTGTTCGTGGTGGAAGCCGAGAGCGGACGCGTATCGTTCTTGAATCGAGAAGCCCGGCGGATCCTCGGTTTTCCTGGGGAGCCGGAAGGGCGCCTGGAATGGCGCGATCTGGTAGCGGTGTATAGGCGGCCCGATGGCCGTGCCTACAGAGTGGAGGATCTCCCTACTGTGCGGGCCCTGTACCGAGGCGAAAGGGTGACCACGGAGGAGCTACTGGTCGAATTCGCGGACGGACGTACCATCCCCACCCTGGTCAACGCCACGCCTGTCTACTCTTCGGATCGTAAGATCAGGGGGGCAATTACAGTCATCCAGGACATCACTCCCCTACAGGAGGCCGAAAAGGTCCGCAGCGAGTTCCTGGGTATGGTGAGCCATGAACTGAGGACGCCTTTGACAGCCATCAAGGGGGCGGCGGCAACGGTGTTGGGCAGCCCCGCGCCCCTGGGAGCGCAGGAAACGCGGGAGCTGTTTCAGGTCATTGACGAGCAGGCAGACCGGCTACGTGATCTGGTGAGCAATCTACTGGACATGACCCGGATAGAGGCCGGGCGCCTGTCAGTGAGCCCCGCGCCAACCGATCTCCGCACCATCCTCGATGAGGCCCGGGCGACTTTCATGCGCAGCGGCGGTCTGCACGAGTTGAAGATCGAGTTGCCCGATGATCTCCCCCCCGTGAATGCCGACTCCGGCAGGATCATTCAGGTGCTGGTCAATCTGCTGGCCAACGCGGCGAGGTTTTCCCCGCCTACGGCGGCCATAGCGGTTGAGGTAGAGCACAACGCGGTTACAGCGACGGTGCACGTCCGCGACCAGGGCCGGGGGGTGGCCAAAGAGAAGCTACACCTTCTCTTCAAGAAGTTTGCCCACCTTCATGAAGACGAAGAGCGGAAGCTTTCAGGCACCGGTCTGGGGCTGGCCATCTGCAAGGGGATAGTTGAGGCGCACGGAGGGCGGATCTGGGCGGAAAGCGCTGGAGAGGGCCAGGGCGCCACCTTCAGCTTCACCCTACCGATAGCGTCCGAGGCCAAGGTCACCGCACTGTCGGACGCCGCTCGCGGTGCGGTTCATCAGCGGAAGGTCACCCGGAGAGGAGAGCGAACCCGCGTGCTGGCGGTGGACGACGAGCCACAGGTGCTGCGCTACTTCCAGCGAGCTCTGAGTGACGGGGGATATGAGGCTATCGTCACCGGCGACCCGTCGCAAGTTCCGAAGCTCGTGGAGCTGGAGGAGCCGGACTTGATCCTGCTGGACCTGATCATTCCTGGGACCAGCGGCTTCGAGCTGCTCCGGCAGATACGTGAGTTCTCAAGTGTCCCGGTCATAATCGTCACGGCCAGCGAGCGTGAAGAGG
This sequence comes from uncultured Dehalococcoidia bacterium, assembly GCA_964347225.1. Lineage (GTDB taxonomy): Bacteria > Chloroflexota > Dehalococcoidia > SM23-28-2 > RBG-16-64-32 > DAOUMF01. The sequence goes on from CAYFYG010000427.1 coordinate 7,418, forward strand.
ACCCGGTGAAGGCGCTGAAGATGGGTGCCGACGACTACGTCACTAAGCCATTCTCACCCAGCGAACTCTTCGCCCGGATGGAGGTCACGCTGCGGCGACGGGTGTCCCCGGAGCTGTTGGACGAGCGACCGCCGCTTACGCTGGGAGAGCTGAGAATGAATTTTGCGGAGCGCCTAGTCACACTGGAAGGCCGCCCTGTCTCCTTGTCCGCCACGGAGTACAAGCTCCTCTACGAGCTGGCGATCCATGCCGGCCGCGTGCTGACCCACGATCAGCTCCTTCAGAGAGTCTGGGGAACGGAGTATCAAGGGGAAACCGGGTTGTTGCGCTCCTTCATCGTTCTCCTGCGCCGCAAGCTCGGCGACGATGCCAGACACCCACGATTCATATTCACCGAGGCGGGTGTCGGCTACCGCATGGCCAAGCCCTAGGGCTCATTCGCCTCCATCCGAGCGGGCCAGGCTTCGTCCTGTGCGCTTGCGTTTTGACGGGTCTTTCACGCCCCTCCTCCTGCTTTTCGCACCCACTACATAGGCAGCCACTAGCATTGCCCCAGCCGTGATTGCCGCAGCCGATAGGCGGCAAGAAGAAGTGCCGCATAAATGATGAATCGGGACGGAGGCGAAGCATAACGGTCGCAAGAGGAGAGCGGCAGACACGCCTCGCGCGGTCGGAGGACGCAGGGCG
>CAYFYG010000428.1:0-15862 GCA_964347225.1 uncultured Dehalococcoidia bacterium
TTCATCGACAACGTCTATCGCTACATCCTGGCCAACATGGAGGTATCGGCCCTGCTCGGCCGCATGCCTTCGGCTGTGGGCTACCAACCGACCCTGGCCACCGACATGGGCGCCCTGGAGGAGCGCATTACCTCCACCAAGCGGGGCTCCATCACCTCCTTCCAAGCGATCTACGTGCCCGCCGACGACTACACGGACCCGGGCATCGTCACAACCTTCGGGCACCTGGACGCGGTGATCGCCCTGGAGCGCGCCATCGTGGAGATGGGGATCTACCCGGCCGTGGACCCGCTGACTTCCTTCTCGCGTATCCTGGACCCGCGCATCGTAGGGGACGAGCACTATCAGACGGCCCGCGGCGTGCAGGCGGTCCTGCAGCGGTACAAGGACCTCCAGGACATCATCGCCATCCTGGGCGTGGAGGCGCTATCGGCGGAGGACAAACAGGCGGTGGCGCGGGCGCGGCGCATCCAGCGCTTCCTGTCGCAGCCGATGTTCGTGGCGGAGGCGTTCACCGGACGCTCCGGCCGCTACGTGCCGGTGAAGGAGACAGTGCGGGGCTTCCGCGAGATCCTGGAAGGGAAGTGGGACCACCTGCCGGAGCAGGCGTTCTACATGGTGGGCGGCATCGAGGAGGCGGCGGAGCAGGCGGAGCGCATGGAGAAGGAGGCAGCAGCCGCCTGAGCTAAGATCAGCCACGGACGAAGGCAGATGATGCTATCATGATCACGCCGGGCAGATGAGCTTCGCTGCAACAAGGATGAGGAAACCAGGAACAGGTGATGAGGCCATGTTCCATGTAGCCTCTTGCACGTCCGCAGGCGGTGCGGAAGGGGATGGGCTATGCCTCTGACGGTCGATATCGTCACGGCAGAGCGGCTGGTCTACTCCGAGGAGGGCGTGGATCGGTTGATCGTGCCCGGCGTGGAGGGGGAATTGGGCGTGCTCACTCTGCACGCGCCGCTGCTGACGATGATCCAGCCCGGGGTCATGAGGATCGTCAAAGAGGGCGACGAGGTGGAGATGGCGATTACCGGCGGCTTCATCGAGGTGCGGGATAACCGAGTGACCATCCTGGCCGACGCGGCAGAGCGGGCCGAGGAGATCGACGAGACACGGGCCGAGGAAGCCCGCCGCCGCGCCCAGCGCCTGTTGGAAGAGCGGGAGGCGGAAGTGGACCTGGCGAAGGCGGAGGCCTCCCTGAGACGAGCGCTGGTCCGTCTCAAGGCGGCGGAGCGGCGTCGCCGCCGGCGAAGCGGTGGGCCGTCCCGTCCGCCATCGGCGTAGAGAGACTTGCCGTGAGGGAGCAGACGGCACCCCTCATCGTCACCAATAGCCAGGACAGCAGACTGGTCATCGAAGGTGGCCGGCCGCTGCAAGGGGCCGTCGACGTCAGTGGCTCCAAGAACGCGACCATGGGCGCCATGGCCGCGGCCCTGCTGGTAACGGAGGACTGTTACCTGGAGAACGTCCCCAGCATCGGCGATGTGGGGCACATGGCGGAAGTGCTGCGCAGCTTGGGCGCCGTGGTCGAGGCGACCTCGGAGCACGGCCTGCGCATCAACGCTGCTGAGGTCACTAGCTCCTCGCCCCCGACGGGGCTGGTGGGGAACCTGCGGGCCAGCTTCCTGGTGATAGGGGCGCTGCTGGCGCGGCTGGGGAGGGCGGCCTGCTCGCCCCCGGGGGGCGACGTTATCGGTCAGCGCCCCATCGATGTGCACCTGGCGGGGTTTGCCGCCATGGGCAGCCACATCGGCCGTGAGGGGGAGAAGTACGTCGTGGAGAGCGATGGGCTGAAGGGCGCCCGCATCTTCGCCGATTACCCGAGCGTGCTGGGCACTCAGAACTTGATGCTGGCCGCCGCCACCGCCCGCGGCACCACCACCATCGTCAACGCGGCGGCGGAGCCGGAGGTGCAGGGCCTGGCGGCGATGCTGAACTCTATGGGAGCACACATTACCGGCGTCGGCACTCATACCGTCACTGTGGAGGGCGTGCAGGCCCTGCGCGGCACCAGACATCGAATAATCCCGGACCGCCTGGAGGCGGGCACGTTTGCCATCGCCGCCGCCATCACAAACGGCCGCGTGGAGATCCGAGGGGTGGAGCCCGAGCACCTGTTCTCCCTCATCGCCAAGATGCGGGAGACCGGGGTGATGGTGGAGGAAGCGGGCGAGAAGCTGCGCGTTTGGCGGGAGGGGGACCTCCGCGCGCTCACCATCCAGGCGCTGCCTTACCCTGGCCTGGCCACTGACCTTCAGCCGCCCATGGCGGCCATGCTCACCCAGGCACGGGGTGTAAGCTACGTACATGAGCGGGTGTTCGACAACCGGCTTCTGTACGTGGGGGAGCTGCGCAAGATGGGGGCGGAGGTAGTGACTACGGGCACGACGACTGCTATCATTAGCGGGCCGACCCCGCTCATAGGTTCCAGCGTCAGGGCGCCGGATGTACGGGCAGGGGCAGCGTTGATCCTGGCCGGCCTCGTCGCCAGCGGCCATACTGAGATCGCCGACGTGTATCACGTGGACCGCGGTTATGAAACCGTCGGCGAGAAGCTTCGGGGGCTGGGTGCGGCCATCGAGAGGGTGTAGGTGTTCGGGAAGCACATCGGGGTGGACCTGGGCACGGCCAACGTCTTGGTCTACGTCAAGGGCAAAGGAATCGTCATCGCTGAGCCCTCGGTGGTGGCGGTGGCACAGCGGGACAACTCTATCGTCGCCGTCGGGGGCGAGGCAAGACAGATGCTGGGCCGCACTCCCGGCGCCATTCAGGTGATCCGCCCCATGCGGGACGGCGTCATCGCCGACTATCTGACCACTGAGGCGATGCTTCGCTACTTCATCGGCAAGGTGAACGGGCGCCTATCGCTCATGAAACCTGAGGTGATGATCTGTGTGCCGGCTGGGGTGACGGGGGTGGAGCAACGGGCGGTGCAGGACGCCTGTGAGGCGGCTGGGGCTCGCCGGCCCGCCCACATCATCTCAGAGCCCCTGGCCGCGGCGATTGGCGCCCGCATCCCGGTGAGTTCGCCGCAGGGGCACATGGTGGTGGACATCGGCGGAGGCCGTGCTGAGGCCGCGGTTATCTCCATGTACGGTGTCGTCGTCAGCGAGTCGGTGCGGGTAGCCGGGGACCGGCTAGACGACGCCATAGCCGCATACATCAAGCGCCGGCACAACCTCAACATCGGCGACCGCACGGCAGAGGAGCTAAAGATCGCCGTCGGCAGTGCCCTGCCCCTGGAAGAGATGCTCACTTACGAGGTGCGGGGACGGGATCAGATCAGCGGCCTACCCAGGACGCTAACGGTGACCAGCGAGGACGTCTGCCAGGCCATGCAGGACGCCCTGCAGGCGATCTTGGGCACCACCCGCTCGGTCCTTGAGAGGACGCCCCCGGAGCTGGCCTCGGACATCATCGACCGGGGCATAGTGCTCACAGGGGGGACGGCATTGCTGCGCAATCTGGACCGGCTGATCACCCAGGAGATCGGCATACCGTGCTACGTGGCCGACAACCCGATGGAGTGCGTGGCCATCGGGTCCGGCATCGCCCTGGAGTACCTAGATCTGATCAAGAGGGCGCAGCCGCCGGAAGGAGAGTGGCTGGTCAACCTCTAGCGCTGGCTGTAGCGCGTCCGGCGTTCTTCATATAGTAGGTCATGCTCTGAAGGGCCAACACCGGCTCGATGCGCTTGATGTGTATGCCCGGTGGTACGCGGGCGGCGATGGGGGCGTAGTTGAGGATGGCGCGGACTCCACACTTGATCAAGGCATCAATGACGTCCTGAGCGATGTCGGCGGGTACGGCGACGATGCCGACGTCGACAGGGTTCTTCGAGAGCACCCTCTCCAGGTCATCCACGTCCCTAACGGTCAGGTTGTTGATCCGTTCGCCTATCCTCTTGGGATTGGCGTCGAACGCCTCGACGATACGGAACCCCTGAGGAGTGAAACCCTCGTAGCCCAAGATGGCACGGCCCAGCTTGCCCACGCCCACGAGGGCCATGCGCCACTGTTTGTCCAGTCCCAGGATACGCCACAGTTCGTCCAGGAGCTTGCGGACGTTGTAGCCGCGCCCTTGTTTGCCGAAGCGGCCGAAGTAGCTTAGATCCTTGCGGATCTGGGCGGGTGTCACTCCCAGGCAGGTACCCAACTCCTGAGAGCTGACCACCTCACGTCCTCCCTGCTCCAGCTTGGAGAGCGCGCGGGCGTACGAAGGGAGCCGGTCGATGACTACAGGCGGTATTTCCATAGAGGTCTGCCCCTGTTCCCAGTCATCAAGTCTATGCCAAGCCTCGCGAGCGTCTATCGCATGGCGATGGCTGAGCATCTTATAGCACCGGCCAGATGGAGTAGTCAAGAGTTTGTGCTCACAATTACAAACTCCGCGCTTCGCCGGGCGCGCCCCTGACGGAAATCCCGTCGTTGCGGCCCCACACCTGCCCCAGATAGGTAACGCTACCACTCCAGGGGGCGTCTTAACCTGGTGACGAAGATTGCTGCATGGCCAGGAGAAAATCTGATATGGATAGTGGACATAGGCCCCAGGAGGAAGACCCTGGGCGAGACTTCCTGAAGGAGACAGGCGAGCCTTCGCGGCCCCCCCGGATCTTCCGCCGCGAGGATCACGATGCCGGCGAGGCCCCACCCGCATTCCCCGATAGCGGCCCACCGGAAGGCGAGGGGCAAGGCTCAATAGCGCAGACTCTGAGCAATCTCGCCGCCACCCTCGAGGCGGAGCCTGCCGCTCCCGACGACTCGGGGAGTTCCTTCTTCCCGAGGCAGCCGCGCACGCTGGCGGAGGTGGGACTGTCCAAGGCCTTCCTGGTCGATCTCACCCTCAAGATAGTGCACTATTCCGGCACCCCATCCACAGCCCAGCTCATGCGCAGGCTTGGTCTGGGCCAGACGCTGGTTCAGCAGATACTGACGACGCTCCAGGAAGAGCGCATGTGCGAGGTTCTCAGCCAGTCCGACCTGTACACCGGCAACTACCGCTACCGTCTGTCTGAGCGAGGCACGGCCAGGGTGATGGAGGCGCTGGAACGCACTCGCTATGCTGGTCCGGCACCGGTGACGGCCGAGCAGTATGCAGAGGTCATCCGCAGCCAGCAGGCACACCGACAGACGCCCTCACGGGACCGCATCGGGACGATTCTGGACGCACTGATCCTGGCGCCAGAGGTGGCCGACGCGGTGGCGCGCGCCCTCCACTCCGGCAAGACCACGATGTTCTACGGGCCCTCCGGCAACGGCAAGACCGTCATACTGGAGCAGTTCGCCCGGAACCTTGACGGAGCCATCCTGGTCCCCTACGCCATCTACGCCTACGGGCAGGTCATCAGGGTGTTCGACCCCTCGATTCACGAGCCGGTGAATGAGTCCAACGAGAGCAACACGGTGAAGGACGATGCTAGGCTGGACCGCCGTTGGGTGCTGGTGCGGCGCCCCGCTGTGGTGTTAGGCTCAGAGATCGGACTGGAGTCGCTGGACCTGGCCCACGACCCGCAGTCCAACTTCTACCAAGCACCCCCCCACGTCAAGGCCCAGGGCGGAGTCGTGGTTGTGGATGACCTGGGCCGCCAGAGGATAGAGCCACACGATTTGATGGCCCGCTGGCTTATCCCGGTGGAACGCGGTTGGGACAGCCTCAGCCTGATCACCGGTGAGAAGCTAACTATCCCCTTTGATGTCCAGCTGCTGTTCGGCACAAACCAGCCGATCGACCGGCTGGGCGATGATGCCCTCCTGAGGCGCATCCTCTACAAGGTGAAGATACCAAGCCCCGGTGCCGCGGAGTTCGCCGACATCCTGCGCCGTCTGTGCAGCCAGCGCAACGTCGCCACCGCGGAGGGTACGGTTGAGCGGGTAGTGGAGTGGCTGTACGGCCAACCAGGCGCCAGTCCGCGAGCGGCCTACGCCCGCGACCTCCTTCAAGTGGTCATCGAGGGCGCGACCTACGAGGGGCGGGAGCCCGTGCTGGACGAGGAGTCCTTCCAGAAGGCCTTCAAGCTGTTCATGAGCCAGCGCTCTCCTGACGAGGCGGCGTAGACAGACTCCTCCGCGAAGCCCTCAATAGCCTTCGACAGTTGGCCCAGGCGATGGGGGAAGGCCTCAGAGGGCACCGCGTTCGCTGGCACTTCCCTTCACCTCCAGACCGGAACCGCCCACACGGGAGGGGAGAGGCGGCCGGCTAGGGCTGCTTCAGTTCCTGCACCATCCAGCGCAGACGCTCGGCCTGCTCGGGGGTCTGGATGGCGAAGCCGAAGTCCAGGGTGGTCACGACATCGAAGTAGCGCTCCCTGATCTTGGAGACCACCTCATCGTATGTGCCCACTATCGCGAACTCGTTCAGCATCTCGTCGGTGATGAGGTCACCCATCTCCGTCCACCTGCCCTCGATGGACAGACGGTGGAGCCGCATGCCTGTGTCCCCCCAGCCGTGGCACTCCAGCACCGGCAGGTAGGAGCGGGTGGAGCCATAGAAGGCGATCTGCTGCTTGACGGGCGCCTTGGCCTTCTCCACCTCCTCTTCGTTGCTGCCTGTTACGAGGAAGCTGCCGCCGACGATATCGATATCGGCCAGATCGCGGCCAGCCTTCCTGGCACCCTCCTCGATGCTGGGGATGATCACATCGCGGGTGTACTTGGGGGTGTTGAAGCCATGCATACGGATGCCGTCGCACAGCTCACCGACGAGGCGACAGTTGTACTTGTTGACGGCGGAGATGTAGATGGGGACATCGCCATCGGGGTTCGGTCCGGGGTTGAAGAAGGGCGACATAAGTGTGAACCGGTACCACTTGCCCTGGTAGTCGGCGCGCGCGTTGGTCTGGAAGGTGTTGAAGATCGCCTTCAGGCAGAGGATGTACTCGCGCAGGCGGGGCCCCGGCGGCGCCGGCCAGGGGGTGGAGTAGCGCCGCTCATTGTGGCCCTTAACCTGGGTGCCCAGACCCAGCATGAACCGACCTCCCGAGTAGCGCTGCAGATCCCAGGCGATCTGGGCCATGGCGAAGGGACTGCGGGGGAAGGCGATGGCCACACCGGTGCCGAACCTGAGCCGCTGCGTGTGCTCAGCCACGATCATCAGGGGCAAGAAGGGGTCATGGCCAACTTCCGGGGTGATGACGGAGTCGTATCCGATCTCCTCCATCCGCCTGGCGTACTCGCCTATGGCCTGGATCGTCGGAGCGACGAGGGGGATCTCTAGGCGCATGCGCGGTCTCCTTTCGCCACGGGGCGATGAACTCAGCGATCGCTTGGTTGACCGGCTCCGGCTGCTACGGTTGCGCGCGACCAGCGGCGGCTCCTGTTTGGGGTTCTGGTCTCCCTGCCCCGCCCACCGGTGGGCAAGCCGTGAACAAACGATTCAGCACAACTGTATGGGCTGGCGCGTCCCCTGTAAAGGACACCTACGGCTGCGCCGGCCGCACGCTGTCCGGGTCGATGTTGATGCTCAGCTCCTTGGCGCCCGCAATCTGGGCCGCCAGACGCAGCGGCGCGTCCCTCTCTACGGCCCCCGCCGAGATCTCCGCCGCCCACATGAGGTGTAGGGTGTCCGCGACGGCGGCCAGGCCCGCGGTGACGCTCTTCTCGCCGGCGCACTCCGAGGAAGGCAAGGCGCGGTCGACGCCCGTGAATGAGCCGCCCCAAAGGCTGAGCGATCCGGCATCACCATCGTCAGGGACGACGGCCGGGTCGTGCACGAGCGAGATGATGGTGTCGGCAGGGGCGCTCCCCGGCCCGCCGGGGGCCAGGGCGGGTTGGCTGCCGTGATCGCGCTCATATGGAGTCAGGACAGCGAACGCTTCGCAGTCGTAGCGGATGGTGAGCGAGTAGGCGTCGCCCCGGCTGGCGCGATCGATGCGCAACAAGAAGGGGACCGCCTCACCTTCGCGGTATGTCGCGCCCTCCAGTCGTTCCTCGAACCACCAGCGCTCGCCGTCCCAAGCGGCCAGACGGAAGAGGGGCCCTTGGCCGCCCGGAGCGGCGGTCGGGGCAGCGGTAGGTGAGGGCGTCGTCGTGACCGCAGGCGTAGCAGTGGGTGTACGGGCGGGGGTCTGAGAGGGCGTCAGACTGGGCGTGGGCACTAGCGTTGGGGAAGGTAAGGGCGTCTCCGCGACCGTTGTGGCGGTGGGCGTGCCGCCGCTGCCGGGGGGCGAGCTGTCACCCCCGTCCAACAACCAGACGCCGACGACGACGAGAGCCACGACCACGGCTATGAATCCCGCCCCGGCCAGGGCGAGGAGGCGAGGGCCCAGGGATGGACGGCGGGGCCCCGAGGGTGGACCAGACCAAGCCCAGCCGAACCCGCTGGAGCCGCGTCGGCCGACGATGCTCAACTAGGGACTCCGGAGAGAAACGTAAGGCGGGACGCGAACGGATTATCAACCAGGGGGCGCGTTATTGTCAAACTGACGTGCAGAGCGACCGGCATCCGCCGCTAGCGGCGGATGCCCGCCTCCCTTGCCCAGACATCGATCAAGCGCCGGAGGTTCCGGGCATCTTGCTCTGTCGCCCAGACGCCTGGGCGGCCCATGTCGAGCTCTGTCTCAAGGAGGAGCGTGGCGCCGGCCCAAGCCCTCAAGCGCCGGAAATCGGGGATGGACCCGGCCACTTCCTGATAGCCGGAGCGCCAGGCCCGCAGTATTAGGTTTCGGGCCAGGTTCAGCAGCGGGCGAAACGGCCCCGGTGGTATTGGTGCCGCCAGCAGGGTGATCTCCGTGCGGGCCAGGTCGGCTCGGGGGTCGCCAGCGGCAGCATACGACCAGTCAAGGATTCCAGTAACGCTGGTCCCGTCGCTGACGAGGTTGATGGGGTGGAAGTCCATGTGGATGAAGCAGGACGTGGAGAGCTTGAGGGACAGCGCGTGGGCGGCAAGGTCAGCGTACTTCGCCGGGACACGCTTCAGCCAATCGTCCGGGGCGGCCTTCGCGAACTCCGCGGGGGGCTCGACGGCGTGCAACTGCGCCTGAGTTCGTCCGAAGAGGCGGCCGAGGCGCCACAGCGTCCACGGCTTCTTTTCGATGAAAGAGAGGATGGGACGACCTGGACACCAGGACAGCACGAGGGCTGGGAGCCCCTCCACCTCGCCGACCTTTTCGACGCGCGGGGCCGGCAGTCCGGCCCGGGCGCACGCCTCAAGGGCGATGCGCTCCCGCCAGGCGATCTCCACTCGGCTGGGCAAGACGAACACCCGCAAGGTGTGTTCCAGGCCGTCCGGGGTGCCGAAGCGCCACAGCAGCGTGTCCCAGCCGCCTTTCACGCGCTGCGGCTCCGAGATTTCGGCGTAGCCCAGCCCCGCCAGAGCCTGCCGCGGCTCTACCCGCGCTTCGAATTCGGCCACGTCTGACGTCATCGCGATGCCCTCAGCAAGGGACGGATCGAATGAACCGCGAAATATGCTCCGCTACCGACACCGGATCCTCGATGATCAGGAAGTGTCCGAGGCCGGAGAGCTCTGTATAGCGTGCCTGCGGGATCTCCTTGCGCAAGGCGCGCCCCATATCGATGTTGGCTACGGGATCGCCGTCCGCCCACACGATCTGGATCGGTGCCCTCGTTCGCTTCAGCGCCCCGAGCCAGCGATCCTTGTGAAGGTAGCGCTCCCTCATGTGGGCAGCGACCGCAGGAAGGCGACGGTTGCCGTCTTGATAGAGCAGCAGCTCCAGCATTACCGTGGCGTCTTCGTCCGTCACTGCATCCGGGCGCTTCATGATTCCCTTCAGGCCCTCAACGTAGTTGGCGCCGAGACTCTCGCAGATGGTAATCGCCTGCGCGAGCGTCTCATTGTTGCCGAGAAGGCGCTGGAACCGGGTGAGGGTGGCCATCTCCTTGAGCGTGCTGCCATTGAGGACCGTGGAGGAGAGGATGCGGAAGGCCATCCGTGACTCTTCCTCGCGCGCCAGAAGCTCTGCGAGCACCGTCTGGCCCACGTCGTGGCCCACCACGTGAGCCTGCGTGATCCGCAAGGCGCGAGCCAAGCCCTCCGCTACATCCGTCTGCTGAAAGAGCGAATAGCCGAAGGCGACCGGCTTGTCAGACAGACCGTAGCCGACCATGTCGAAGCTGATGCAGTGATGCTCGCGGGAGAGAACATCGATGACGCCGCGCCAGTCGTAGCAGGACGTTGGGAAGCCGTGGAGCAGGAGGATGGTCGGTCCGCTGCCGCGCTCGTAGACGAAGATGTGGAGGCCTTCTACGTCAACGTGCCGTCCCGCTTCGAGCCAGCGGCGTGTCGGCTCTGAGAGGTCGGCTAAATCCACCGTGAAGCCTCCTGGATGTCTAGGCGCTGACGCCTATGGACTCCCCCACCTCGGCCAGAGCGCCGTCCATGGCGTCCAGCACCTCGTCCGCCTCGTCCGGCTGGATGATCAGCGGCGGCATGAGCTGGAGGATGTAGGGGTTGTAGTGGGCATAGACGGCGATAACGCCCCGGTGGGCCAGGGCACGTGCCATCAGCATCCCGCATTCATCGCGGGACATTACCACGCCCATCATAAGGCCACGGCGGTTCAGCCCCTTAAGCACGGCGGGGTGCTTCTCCCTGAGAGCCGCGAACCCGTCCTCGAACCGCTGGCCCATGGCCTGGACGTGGTCGAGGAAGCCCGGCTCCGTGATCTGGTCCAGCATGGCCAGGGAGGTGACGCAGCCCAGCTCCGACCCGCCGGTGGAGGAGAGGTGGGCGAAGGCGTTGTCGTCGAAGAAGGACTGCATCTGCTGGCGATAGGTAGCAGTGGAGACGGGGTAGACGGCAGCGCTCATGCCCTTGCCGCAGACCATGATGTCCGGATAGATGCCCCACTCCTCGTAGGCCCAGAGACGTCCGGTGCGTCCCAGGCCAGCCTGCACCTCGTCCAGGATGAGGATTACGCCGCGCTCATCGCAAAGCTGGCGGACACGGGGGTACCAGTCGTCGGGCGGAATCGGGAAGCCGGCGGTGGCGGGGATCGTCTCAAAGATGACCGCGGCTACATCGTCGGTGACCGCGGCCTCCAGCGCCTTGTAGTCGCCGAAGGGGACGCGGTGAAAGCCGGGCGCCATGGGCCCAAACTTGGAGCCGAACTCATCGGTGGAGGCCAAGGCCAGGCCGGTGTGGCCGTGATAGCCCTTTTCGGCGGAGACGACGCCGGCCTTGCCCGTGTAGCCGCGGGCCAGCTTCAGGGCGAAGTCGATCGCCTCGCCGCCGGATGAGCCGAAGGTGGTGTACTGGAGGTCGCCCGGTGTTAGTTCGGCCAGCCGCTTGGCCAGGAGGCCACGGTAGCCGCTGGCCAGCATGTGATCGGCTATGTCCAGCTCGTCCAGCGCCTCCCTCAGCGCGGCGATGATACGGGGCGGCCGGTGACCGAGGTTGAACACGCCGCCAGCGCTGCGACAGTCGATCCAGGAGCGCTTGCCGTCGTAGTCCCAGACGCGAACGCCCTCCCGTCGACCGGGCACGAAGTCCACCCCCCACAAGCGATACATTTGCACCTTTTGAGGGGAAACGTGGTCGGCGAAGTACGCAAGGAGCTGTTCCTGGGTGGGCTGATCGTGCATGGGGCACCTCTCTTCGAGCCTGATCCGCGGCTTCGGGGTCAAGAAACCAGATTTGGCTGCCGCTGTCAACTCAGGGCCCCGGGGGATGCGACCGGGGCCGCGTCTGTGCTGAACTTCTGACCTGTTGGCGGCGCATATCCGTAACGGCGCGGTGGGCGATGGCGTCTCTGATGGTGAAATCTGAGACGAAGGAAGGTTCATGCCTGATAACGGCCACTACGCAAACGCTACAGAGAGTCTTCAGCGGCTGGAGCGCATATCCGCGCGACGGGTGAGCAGGCGCAACCCGCTGCCACAGAAGGCCAGCAGGTGGCTGTGGCTCATCGGCGCCGTCACCGTCCTGGCCTCGACAACGGCGCTGCTCATGGCCTTGGAGCCCTCCCCGTTCAACTACGCAGCGACCTTCGTGCTGCTGGGCTCGATGGGACTGCTCGCCTTCGTCTCCGCTTCCCACGCTCTCAACTTCGGCACGCGCTACGAGGAATCTGCCCTCTACGTCGAGGAGGTGAAGCGCCACTACCGCTCGCTGCGCCAGGTGGTGACGACTGCGATGGACCTGCGCGATGATGTCACCGGCGGCCACTCCGACCGGGTAGCGCGGCTCTCCCTGGAGTTGGGGCGTCGCTTGGGGCTAGCCGAAGAGCGGCTGCATCACCTAGAATGGGCCGCCTTCCTGCACGACATCGGCAAGATCCGCGTGGATGAGGGGATCCTCACCAAGCCCGGCCCCCTGGACGCGGGAGAATGGGGTGAGATGCAGCTGCACCCTCATTTCAGCCATTCCATCCTGGGGCAGGTGGATCACCTGCAGGAGGCGGCGGAACTCGTCTACTGCCATCACGAGCGCTATGACGGGATGGGTTATCCCCGCGGCCTCAGGGGCGCCGAGATCCCCCTGGAGGCGCGCATCTTCTCGGTCGCCGACGCCTACGATGCCATGGTGTCGCCGCGACCCTACCGCCAGACCCTGAGCCACGAGCAGGCCGTGCACGAAATCCTCCGCCACGCCGGGACCCAGTTCGACCCCCAGGTAGTGACCGTGTTCAGCCAGTGGGCCGTTTCCGTCGGCGACGAGGGCGCCAGACGGATAGTGGAAGAGGAGACGGAGCGCCTACCTCTGGGCCTTCCGCAACCGGACCGCATCCGCTGGACGTAGGCGGCGCGAAGGTGACCGCGGGCCCGCCCAAGGCGGGCCCTTTCTCTTGCCCGGTGCTACAATGCATCCCGCATGATTAGCGACATCCATCACGTGGGCATCGCCGTGCGCGATATGGCAGCGGCGGTGCGCTTCTACGGCGAGGCCCTCGGCTTGCCCGTCGTCAGGGAGGCCGAGGCTCCAGGGCGGGGAGCGCGGCTGACCCTCCTGGCCGCCGGCAGCAGCTACCTGGAGTTGGCGCAGCCGACGACGGCCGATTCGCCGTTCGCACAGCACATTGCGCGGCGGGGCGAAGGGCTGCACCATGTGGCACTGCGCACCAACGAGATGAATGCGCTTGTCGTCGCCCTGCGAGACAGGGGCGTGCCGCTTCAGGACGTGGAGCCGCGGGAAGGGTTTACCGGCCGCTTGAGCCGCTTGGCCCCAGAGGCGATGGACGGCGTCGTGCTGGAGGTCGTGGAGCCGTACCGCACTCTCCTCAGCGGGTCATCCGATGCCGCGGCTGTCCGGCGGATCGACCATGTGGTGCTGCGGTTGCCGAATGTGGACGCGGCCTGCCAACGCCTCGGCGACTACTTCGGCATGGAGACAAAGCGCACGTTTGAGCGGGGCGGCACGCGGTTCAGTTTCCTGCGCCCCGGCGACGTGATCCTGGAGTTAATCGGCCCCAGTGTGCCTCCCGCCGAGCCGCAGCCCGGCTCCATCGCCGGCCTGGCGTTCGAGGTCGCGGACATCGATGCGCTGACGGCGGACCTCAAGGCCCGAGGCCTGCCGGTGGGTGAGCCCCACGCCGCGCTCCAGGGCGGGCGCATCGTCAGCGTAAACGCCAGCGGCACCTGCGGCGTCCCCGTGGCGTTCATCGACTTCTCTGACCCGCCCCGGTAGCTGGAGGACAGCCTGAGCACCGCCACCGTCGTCAAGGGCCTGGACTAGAGCCGGGCCGGCGCTCTAGCGCCCCTGGCGCTCCATCTCCGCCACCTTGTCCAGACGGCGGCGGTAGCGCGCCTCGTCCCGCAGTCGAGCGTCGACGAAGGCTTTCACCAGCTCCAGCGCCAGCTCCGAGCCGACGACGCGAGAGCCCAGACAGAGTACGTTCATGTCGTCGTGCTCGACGCCCTGGCGGGCGGAATACGTGTCGTGGCAGATGGCGGCCCGCACTCCGCGTATCTTGTTGGCGGCAATGCTGGCACCTACGCCGCTGCCACAGACCAGCACGCCCCGCTCCGCGTGACCGTCCGTGATCGCCTCGCCGATGGCGCGGGCGTAGTCCGGGTAATCGACAGAGTCGGCGCTGTTGGTGCCAACGTCCAGCACCTCATGCCCGTCCTGGCGGAGAGCGGCCGCGATCTCGTCCTTCAGCTCGTAGCCTCGGTGATCGGCGCCGACGACGATGTGCATGTCAGTCCCCATCCGTCATCCTACAGCCAGCCATGCTGCCGGTACCAGGCGGCGGTGAGGGCGGCGCCCTCACCGATGCCCACCTGGGGCTCCCAGCCCAGGTCGCGGCTGATCTCGTCGTGGGAGCAGACCCAGTAGCGCTGCCGCATCTCGACCACCTTGTCGCGGGTGAAGATGACGGCCTGACGGCGCAGGCGGCCGTATAGCTCACTCACGAAGGCAGCGGAGGCGTAGGCCCAGGGCGGGGAGGGGATTCGCAGCGCCTTCCTGCCCACGGCCTGTTCGACAGCTGCCAGGAGGTCCCGCCAGGTATGCACCGCACCATCGTCCAGGGCGTAGGTGGCAGAGGGGGCATCGTCTTCGGCGGTGGCCGCCAGGACAGCCGCGCGGGCCGCATCCTCCACGTAGACGAACGAGACAACGTTCGTGCCATCGCCGAGAAGGGGAGCGAGGCGCCACCGCGCAAGGCGGAAAAAGGGCAGGAGCTCGCGGTCACGGGGGCCGTAGATAACAGGAGGGCGGATGATAGTGGCGGGGCGGCGGTCGCCAGCCCAGGAGCGAACCGCCTCCTCACCCCCGAGCTTGCTGCGGCCGTAGGTGGTGACAGGGGCGGCCGGGGCGTCGGGCGGCCGGGGCTGGCCGTCGTCGCTGGGGCCGTGAGCGCTGATGCTGGATATGAGGACGAAGCGGCGGAGCGGCTGAGAGGGGTCCAGAGCGGCCAGCAGGTTCGCCGTGCCTTGAGCGTTGACCGCCTCAAACTCGGCAGCGGAGCGCGCCTTGGTCAGTCCCGCGGCGTGCACTATGGCCTCCGCGCCCTCTACGGCTGCCGGGAGCGTATCCGGCTGGGTGACGTCGCCCAGGGCCTCTTCGGTCTCGAACCCCTGGAGGAAGGAGCGGTCGCTGGTGTGTCGCACCAAGACGCGCACCGTGTGGCCCTGGCGGGCGAGCAGCTCGGCGATATGGGAGCCGAGGAAGCCGGTGGCGCCGGTTACCAGTACCTTCATGGCGAGAGCGGCTTCTCGTAGAGACGATAGGTCTTGTAGAGGCGGCAGCCGACATTGCGGATTATCGTGTTGACGCCTGTGTTGGTCTCGAGCGTCCAGGAGAGTTCGCCCATGCGATACCCCCTGCGGGTGGCGCCGCGGTAGACCTCGTCGCAGAGAAGGTAGGCCATGGCCAGGTAACGGCGGGTGCGGTACTCCTTCCTGACACCCAGGATCATGAGACGGCCCGTCTTGAGGCGGCTCACCTTCAGGCGCCACAGCAGCTTGGCCCAGCCGAAGGGGAATAGGCGTCCGTGCAGGTCCCGGATCGCCTCGTTGATGTTGGGCGCCACCAGCAGCACCCCGGCTGTCTTCCCCTCCACCTCCACGATGATCACCATACCGGTGTCTACGATCTGGCGCAGTTCTTGCGCCAGATGGTGGGCCTCGGCGGGCGTCACAGGGACAAAGCCCCAGTTGTCGCTCCAGGCGGAGTTGAACGTGTCCAGGATGGTGGCAATCTCGTCATCAAAACGGCGGATGTCGCCGGTGCGAATCGTGATGTCGGGTCGCTCGCGGAGTGCGTCCACGGCGCGGCGGGCCTTGGGCGGGACGGTCTCCCAGTCCCAGCGCCAGGCGTAGAGGTCCATCACCTTGCTGAAGCCCGCACCTTCAATGAGACGCGCGTAGTAGGGCCGGGAGTGGGCCATCATGATCATTGGCGGCATGTCGAAGCCGTCCACGAGGAGGCCTACTTCCTGGTTGATGGAGAAGCTGAGGGG
>CAYFYG010000429.1:0-2937 GCA_964347225.1 uncultured Dehalococcoidia bacterium
ATGTGGAACACCCCTCGCACGCCCAACATCGGCCGCGCCGCCTATGAGGCATGGGAGAACGGCTACATCCCGGTCAACCAGGCCATCGCTGAGGCCATCGGCACGGAGGCGCAGAACGATGAGCAGCCCCCTTACGTCCTACTCCAGGACTACCACTTGTATCTGGCGGCGGCACGGCTGCGCGAGAAGATCCCTGAAGCCACCATCCTTCACTTCACCCACATCCCCTGGCCCGGGCCGCGCTACTGGGGTATCCTCCCCGAGTTTATGCGCAAGGCGATCCACGAAGACATCTGCGCCGCAGACATCGTCGGCCTCCAAAGCAACAGCGATGTCTTGAATTTCCTCCACTGCTGTGAGTCGATGCTGAAGGGTGCCATGATCGACTTTCAGCAGCGCCACGTGACGTACAAGGGCCGCACCACCGCCATCTGCAACTACCCCATCTCCGTGGACGCCCCCGGTCTCCTGGAGTTCGCCCAGAGCCCTGAGGTGAGGCGCTACGCGGACCAGATCCACACTCGCTTGCGGGGACAGACCATCGTCCGGGTGGACCGCTCCGAGCCGAGCAAGAACGTTGTCCGTGGCCTCCGCGCCTTCGAGCTCCTCCTGGAGCGTTATCCCGAGCATCGCGGCAACATCACCCTCCTCCAGTTCCTCGTCCCTTCCCGCAGCGAACTCGGCGTCTACCAGACCTACACGGACGAGGTCTTCGAGGCTGTGGACTCCATCAACGACGAGTTCGGCGACGCCGACTGGCAGCCCGTTCATGTCTTCTACGAGAACAACTACGCCCAGGCCATCGCTGGTATGTGCCTGTACGACGTCCTCTTCGTCAATCCGATCATCGATGGGATGAACCTGGTGTCCAAGGAGGGACCCCTGGTCAACGAGCGCGACGGGGTGCTCGTCCTCTCCGAGTTGGCGGGCTCCTACGAGCAGCTCTCCGAGTACGCGCCGGGCGTTACCCCTACCGATCTGGAGGGGACGGTCCGCGCTCTCCGCCAGGCCCTTACTATGCCCCCGGACGAACGGCGGCGGCGCGCTGCGGCCCTGAGACGCCTGATCCAAGAGGAAGACATCTGTTTCTGGCTGGAGCGCCAGTTCCGCGACATGCTGGCCGTGACTAAGGGAGCGCTCTGACCATCTCCGAGAGCAGCCACTCCATCCCCTCTGGTCCCCCCACGGTATAGTCGGCGGCCTGCTCGACTTCCGGGGCCGCCTCTCGGCTGGCCACGACCACCGAGGCGCCGGCGAGGCCCTGTGCCTGTAACCTCCGCAAGGAGACGAACATGTCGATATCCGTTATGTCATCTCCCAGACAGATGGCAGCCGAGAGCCCCAGGCGAGAGACGAGCATCTCCAGAGCTGTGCCCTTGTCGGCCTGTAGGGGCGGTCGCAACTCGACCACCATGCGGCCTTCCTGCACCCGGAAGCGCCGGGCGGCCTGCGAACGCCTCAGGGCTTCGAGGATAGCTTCCCTGGCGTGGGGCCCCTCGGCGCGGCGGTAGTGCACCGCCAGGAGCGCCCCCTTGTTCTCCAGTTCAGCGCCGGGCACCGTCTGTGGCAGGGCTCGCAGGTCGTCTTCGGTCTGGCGGGCCAACGCCTCATACTCGGCCAGGCCGGGTGTGACCTCGCGTTGGCCCTCCAGCCACACGGTGAGGCCGTGGTCGGCGGCGTAAGCGGCATCGTCCAGCCCTACCATGCGCCGCGCCATCTCCAGGGAGCGGCCGGTGATCAGCGCCACCTTCACACCCTTCGCGGCCAGTTGCCGCAAGGGCGCCCGTATGGCCTCCGGCACAGTGGCATCGTCTGGCCTCGGCACGATCGGCGACAGCGTGCCGTCGATGTCCGACAGCAGCCCCAGCGGCCGGTGTCGGATGACCGGCAAAAGCGGCTCGATGGTGGTCAGGGATCGCGCCATCGTAGGGGAGTCTAGCACACTGTCCGGCGCTTGACATCACTAGGGTCAGCCGTATAATTGGGGCACCGCGGGCGGCAGTCGGGCGGAGGGGGCATACATCAAGCGATCCGTGTGGCCTCGCATTGTTGCTCTCGTCACGCCTGGGAACTGCGGCAAACCGTTGTCCTCAAGCCTTGGCTGAGGGAGGAAATGGCATGATTCAGATAACTGGCTATGTCGCCAGAGGCAACATGCCTGATATCACGAACCTGTCCGATCTTCGTGAGTTCGTCAAGTGGTTGGACGAGAGCTGGTTGGAGGCCAAGCGGGACGCCGAAGCTTGGGGTCTCGAGGGCAGGGAGGCTCAAGTGGCCAAGCTGAAAATAACCGTCGAGGAGGAAGAGGAAAAGCCTGAAGCGTAGTCCGGTTCTCGCCGGAAGGAGGCCTGCTATGCCCCATTACGTCGTCCTTTATCGCTTCACTGACCAGGGACGCAAGAACGTCAAGGATACCGTGAAACGAGCCGCAGAGGTGCGCAAGCGGAACGAGGAGCGCGGCTTCAAGGTTCTAGGTCACTACTGGACTACGGGCCGCTACGACCTCGTGACCGTGGTGGATGCGCCCAGCGAAGACGCCATGGCGGCCGGCCTGATGGGGATCGCCGAGGCTGGCAACGTGTCCAGCGAGACCATGCGCGCGTTCACGGACGCGGAGATGGAGCAGATCTTCGCGAAAGCCTAGCGTCTGCGGCAGCCCATAACCTTTGGTCCGGCACCGGGGCAAGGCCAGTGCCCGCGCGTGGCCTCGGCCGGTGTTGCAGCTGGTTGCCCCACTGGAACGTGATGTGGCAGGCGTTAGCCTGTCGGCGTCAGTGTGAAGTCTGCCTGCCGGTGAGCAGGGCGAGCCCGCGAGCTGCTAGCTCCCGCCGCGCTGGCGGTACTGCAGCGCCTCCGCCAGGTGCGCCGTCGTGATCACCTCCGAGGCGCTCAGGTCGGCAATCGTCCGGGCCAGCTTCAGCACCCGGTGAAACGCTC
>CAYFYG010000430.1:0-2118 GCA_964347225.1 uncultured Dehalococcoidia bacterium
CGGCGGAGGCGCTGTCGCTGCTGCGCGAGGGCGGCGTCGACATCGTCACCTTCACCTCGTCGTCGACGGTGCGCAACCTGGCCGCGCTGCTGGACAACGACGTAGAATGTCTGCGGAAGCCGCTGGTGGCCTGCATAGGGCCGATTACGGGGAAGACGGCGCGCGAGCTGGGCCTGCGGGTGGACGTGGAGGCGGCGGAGCACACGATCCCGGGCCTGGTGCGGGCGATGAGGGAGCACTGCGGGGCTAAGTGATGGCCGAACACACCCCGGACTGCGTGGAGCACCTGGATGACCCGGCCGTGAAAGAATTTGCCGAGGCCGCTGGGAAGGTGTGCGACGTGTTCGAGCGCTTGGACGATCTGCCGGAAGTCGAGTTTCTCCGGCAACTGGAGGAACTTGTTCCGCTCGCTTACTCTCTGGCCCATCGCATGCCTGATCTCTTTCACCTCACCGACAATGAAGACGATGATGGCGAGGAAGAGGGTGAAGACGATTACGAAAGCATACGACGGCCCTGGCCTCGGGGGATGTCGGAAAAGGAACACATGGCCCTCTGGCGGGACTTGTACCAACGGATAGGCGAGAAGCTCGGCCCCCACTCCCACATCGCTTGGGTGTTTGACCCGGCCAGCCCTGACGAACGAGACGTAGTCGACGGCGAATTGGCCCACATACTTGCCAAGTTGTACCTAAATTTGAAGGAGGGGCTGATTCTCTATCGCGGGTCGTCAGACGAGGAGCGAGCGCAGGGCCTCTGGGACCTGTGGTTCGGGATGAGTCACGGCTGGGGATGGGACCTTGCCCAAGCGTTCTTGCCAATACACTCCCTTCTGCACCATCATTACGACGCTATCGGCGAAGAGTGGTGGGCTAACTACGATGACGAGGAGGCCTCGCCATGACCACACACACCACCACCCGAACCCTTCCCCTCGCCTTCCCGCGCTTCCGGCGGCTGCGCCGCTCGCAGGCGCTGCGCGACCTCGTGCGGGAGACCCGCCTCTCGCCACAGGACTTCGTCTACCCCCTGTTCGTCACCCACGGCGACAACGTCCGGCGGGAGATCGAGTCCATGCCGGGCCAGTACCAGCTCTCGCTCGACCAGCTCCCCGCCGAGGCCGAGGAGCTGTCCGCCTCAGGCGGACTGGGCATCCCCGCCGTCCTCCTCTTCGGCCTGCCCGCATCGAAGGACGACGTCGGCTCCGAGGCCTACGCCGACGACGGCATCGTCCAGCGGGCCGTGCGCGCCCTCAAGCAGGCCGCGCCTGACCTCGTCGTCGTCACCGACGTCTGCCTCTGCGAGTACACGTCGCACGGCCACTGCGGCGTCATCGTGGACGGGGAAGTGGACAACGACCAGACGCTGCCCCTGCTGGCCCGCACCGCCGTCTCCCACGCCCAGGCCGGCGCGGACATCGTCGCTCCGTCGGACATGATGGACGGCCGCGTGGCCGCCATACGCGCGGCCCTGGACGAGGCGGGGCTCGCCGCCACGCCCATCATGGCCTACGCGGCCAAGCAGGCGTCCGCCTTCTACGGGCCCTTCCGCGTCGCCGCGGAGTCCGCCCCCCAGTTCGGCGATCGCCGCGGCTACCAGATGGACCCCGCCAACGCCCGCGAGGCGATGCTCGAGATCGAGGCCGACGTCGAGGAGGGCGCCGACATCGTCATGGTCAAGCCGGCCCTGCCCAACCTCGACCTCATCGCCCGCGCCCGCGAGGAGTTCGACCTGCCCCTGGCCGCCTACAACGTCAGCGGCGAGTACGCGATGGTGAAGGCCGCGGCCGCCGCCGGCTACCTGGACGAGCGGCCGGTGACGCTGGAGGTGCTCACCGCCATCAGGCGGGCCGGCGCCGACATCATCATCACCTATCACGCCAAGGAGGCCGCCCGCTGGCTCCGAGGATAAGATCTGTGACCAATGTCAAGGCCGTCGCCTTTGACGCCTACGGCACGCTGTTCGACCTCCAGGAGCCGGAGTTCATCGTCATCTTCGCCGAGATATGCGATCTCCAGGGCCTCGACGCCGACGCCGCCGACCTCTGGAGGCGCTTCCTCCGCGCCGCCCGCCATATCCGTTCGGAGACCCACCACGCGCCCGTCTACCGCCGCTACG
>CAYFYG010000431.1:0-2800 GCA_964347225.1 uncultured Dehalococcoidia bacterium
GCGATCTCCAGGATGCCGGCCTTGATCGCCTGCACCTCATCCCCGGCGCCCGGCAGGCTGATGACGATCGTCGTGTGGGCGGTATCGGCCACCTCCACCTCGTCCTGGCCCGCCCCCACCGTCTCCACGAGGATCACGTCCGTGTGAGCGGCGTCCAGGACGGTCACCACGTCGTTGGTGGTGGCGGCCAAGCCACCCAGGGCGCCGCGGGTGGCCATCGAGCGGATGAACACCCCGGCATCGGAGGTCAGCTCCTGCATGCGGACGCGGTCGCCGAGGACGGCGCCGTGGCTGAAGGGACTGGTGGGGTCGATGGCGACGATGCCCACGGTGCGGCCCCGCGAGCGGTACTCCTGAGCCAGGGCGCCGATGAGCGTACTCTTGCCGGACCCCGTGGGCCCTGTGATGCCGACTATGTGGGCGTGGCCGGTGCGGGCGAACAGCACCTTCATCGCCTCGCGGCCCTCGGGGTAACCGTTCTCTACGAAGCTGAGGATGCGTGTTAGCGCCCGCTTGTCGCCGTCCACCAGGCGGGCGACCAGCTCATCGATCACGACCGGCTAGCGCCTCGCAGGAGCGTTCTCGCGTACCCACTCCACGATGTCCAGGGTGGAACTGCCGGGCCCGAAAATCCCCTTGAACCCCATCTTCTCAAGCTGCGGCATGTCCTCCTGCGGTATGATGCCTCCGCCGAAGAGGACGACATCGTCCATGCCGCGCTTCTTCAGCTCGTCCACCACACGGGGGAAGAGCTCCAGGTGGGCTCCCGACAGGATCGAGAGGCCGACCATGTCAGCGTCCTCCTGGAGCGCCGTCTCCGCTATCATCTCCGGTGTCTGGCGGATGCCGGTGTAGACGACCTCCATGCCGCCGTCTCGCAGGGCGCGGGCGACGACCTTGGCACCGCGATCGTGGCCGTCCAGGCCCGGCTTGGCGATGATCACCTTGATCTTGCGTTCTTCCGCCATGAGACTAACCCACCGCCTTTGCGAGGTCGCGCACGTGCATCATCAAGTGCTCCTCGATAGAACCTAGGATTACATCGGCCAGCGAGCCCTCCACCCCCCAAGGCGCTTTGAAGTGCTGAGTTAGAAGATCGTCGGGCGCGCTCTCCACACTATCGATATCCCTCTGGCAGTTGCCGCGGACCTCCTCCAGGACTTCCACGATCAGCTTGTCCTGACGGGCGGCCACGGCCTGCGCGTTCCACGCGTCCACATCGAAGTCACCGCCCATCCCGCCTGCCCCGGGCGCCTTCGCCATGTTCACCAGGAAGCCTGCGACCCCGCTCGTCGACGCTATGTGGCACAGGAGCTGCTTGGCGTTCCACCCCTGGTCGTAGGCCGGCTTCGACCAGGCGGATTCGGCCGCAGACGAGACCAACCTCTCCACCTCACCTTGCGTGTTCCGGATCACCTCGATGATGTCCGACTTGCCAGCGGGCATCGATACCTCCTCGTATTGTGCGGGCCTCATTATATAGCAGCGTTGCGTACGTGGGCGAACACGGGGCCTGCCGCGGGTCGTCTGCTCGCCGGACCTACCGCCGCTCGATGAGCTGGATCGGAACGCCGTGCGTGGACGACCGGGCGACGCGCGCGACGCGGCTGCCGGGCCAGATGCCCTGCTCCGGATCGGAGACCTCACCGCCCTTGCCACGCAAGTACGCGACCGCCTCATCCAGATCGTCCACCTCGATGCTTATTGAGTGCAGGCCTTCGCCCCGCTCCTTGATCTGCTCGGCGTAGCGGCTCTCCTCCTCCACCGGCTGTAGTAGCTCGAGGAAGGCGTCGCCCACGGGCAGGCTGGCGACGTCGAAGCTGGCGCCGTGGGGCCGGCTCATCCGCTCTTCCACCCGCAGGCCGAGATTGCGCTCCCATTTGGCCGCGGCGTCCGCCATGTCCGTCGTCGCCACTACCAGGTGGTCGATGCGCTTGAAGGCCGGCATGGCCCTAGTCCACCGGTGTCGCCAGCTCGACGAGCGCGCCCCGGCTGGCCTTGGGGTGCAGGAAACAGATCATGCCGGCGAGCCCGCGGCGGGGCTGCTGATCCACCAGCTCCACGCCTTTGGCCTTGAGCCCCTCCAGTTCCGCGGCCACGTCCGGCGTCTGGAAGCAGATGTGGTGCAGCCCCTCCCCCTTCCGCTCCAGGAACTTCCCCACTCCCGACTCCGGGGAGAGCGGCTCCAACAGCTCGATCTCGCTATCACCGATGGTGAGAAGGGCAGCCTTCACCCCCTGGTCCTCCACCGTGGCCGACGAGTGCACATGCAGTCCCAAGGTATCGCGGTAAAACTTCAGCGCCTCGTCCAGACTATGGACGGCGATGCCGATGTGATGGATCTTCTCGATCATGTACCCTCCCTTTTTCTCCACTCGCGGATGTGACCGGCATGATCCTGGTAGTGATGGACAGTGATCGCCAGGAAGTTGGTCACCATCCCTCCCTGCTGGAACATCGCCTCCGGTACGGTTTCCAATGCCTCCGCCAGCATGTCGTAGCACTGCTCCAGTTCGTGGTACACCTGGGCCGGAGGGAACAGCTTGCGCCCCCGCATCAAGAAGGCGTTCCATTCGTCCACGTCCGCCTCGCGGAAAGCGGCGACAGTGGGGACGTGGCCGCGGCCAATGCGGCGCAGGTCCAGGGATGCCAGTTCGTCCCAGGAGGAGACGTGAGCGATGACGTCCTTGGCCGACCACTCTCCGAGCACCGGGGAGGGCAGCTTGTCGTCCGGGATGCCGCGGACCGTCTCCTTGAAGTCCAGGTGGGCGGCGGCCAAGTCGGCCACGGCCTTGCTCTT
>CAYFYG010000432.1:0-6284 GCA_964347225.1 uncultured Dehalococcoidia bacterium
CCGTGGTGGAGATGAAGACCGGCATGAAGAAGGACGGTACGCTAACAGCGCTCAAGGCCCGCCTCATCTACGACTCGGGCGCCTTTCCGGGGGCACCGGTACTGCCGGGCTCCCTCTTCGGCGGCGGGTACTACAAGTGCCCCAACCTGGAGATCCAGGGGGTCGAGGTACTGACGAACAAGGTGAGCGTGGGGGCGCTGCGAGCGCCCGGGGTCCACAACGCAACTTTGGCCATCGAGAGCCACATGAACATGATGGCGGAGGAACTGGGGCTGGACCCGCTGGAGGTGCGGCTACGCAACGCGGTGGAGGAGGGAGACCCACTCCCCAGCGGCCAGCCGTACCCGCGCATCGGCCTCAGGGAGTGTCTGGAAGCGATCGGCAAGAGCGAGATCTGGCGGAAGCGAGCGGCCACTCGGAAACACCCCGACCGCGGCGTGGGCCTGGCGGTTGGGGCATTCTCGGGCGGCCTTCAGCCGGCGAGCGCTGTGGTGGGACTGAACACCGACGGCACCATCAACGTCACCGTCGGCTGCGCCGATATCACCGGCGTGAACACCAGCTTCGCCCAGATAGCGGCGGAGGTGCTGAGCATACCGCTGTCCAAGGTCAGCGTGACTACGGGCGACACCAAGACGGCACCATACGCGGGTATGAGCGCGGGCAGCAAGACGACGTACACCGTGGGGCGGGCAGTAAAGGAGGCAGCCGAAGATGCCAGACAACAGATCGTAGAGATGGCGTGCAGCAGGCTGGACTGCGCCGCCGACGACCTGGAGCTGGCCGACGGAGAGGCTCGGGTGAAGGGGTCGCCGGACAAGTCGCTGACGTTCCTGCGGCTGGGAAAGCTGAGCACGGACTTCGCGGCGCCACACGCGGCCGTGGTGGGACGGGGGACGATAGCCGCCCGCAAGTGGGCGCCGGGTTTCAGCGTCGTGGCCGTGGAGGTGGAGGTGGACCCGGAGACCGGCCAGGTCACTCTTCTGCGCTGCGTCATCGCGCAGGACGCGGGGTTCGCGATCAACCCTCTGTCGGTGTCCGGACAGATGCAGGGGGGCGCGAGCCAGGGGTTGGGAATCGGTCTGTGCGAGGAGATGATGCACGACGACGAGGGGCGCGTGCTCAACGCCAACCTGCTGGACTACCGCCTGCCCACCACGCGGGATCTGCCGCCGATCGAGACGATCATCGTGGAGGTAGCGACGGAAGAAGGGCCCTACGGGGCGCGCATCGTGGGGGAGCCATCGATCGTGCCGGGCGCGTCGGCCGTGGCGAACGCCATCGCCGATGCGGTGGGGGCCCGCCTGCATGAGGTGCCGGCGACGCCGGAACGCGTCCTCGAGACGCTGTGTAGAATATAGAGAGCGGGTCACCCCAAGGAGGGAGAGATGAAGCCCACCAAGGACCAGATCAAGCAGTACATGTCGCTGGCGCTGCAGCGCTGCCTCGAGTCCTTCCCCCAACTGGGGGACAAGGAATGGGGCAAGAAGGCGTCGGACCGGTGGACGGCCAAGGACTTCCTGGCCCACCTAGTGATCGCCCACGAGGAAGAGGCCAACCGCCTCATCCAGCAGGCGCTGGCCGGGGAGGCGGCAAACGTCCCCGGCTTCGCCAACCGAGAGGAGATCAACGGCTACAACGAGCAGATGCTGGCGCAGGTGCGCGACCTGCCGGTGAGCGATCTGCTGGGCCGCTTCAAGGCGGCCTTCGAGGAGACACTGAGCATCCTGGACGGCCTCAGCGAGGCGGACCTGGACAAGCCGGCGTTCAGCCCGGTCTGGGACCGCCCGGGAACGGTGCGCGATCTCTTCTTCAGCAGCTACCTGCACCTGCCCAATCACTACCAGGACATCCGCCGGGCGGCCAAGAAGAAGCTACCCCACTGGATCGAGGTCAGCACGCCGGAGGAGGTGCACTTCCAGATGGAGCGCACCTTCACCTACATGCCGCTCATCTACTGGAGCGACCGGGGCGGCGACATGAAGGCGACCTACCTATTCACCATGGAGGGCAAAGGCGCCGGCCAGTGGGCGGTGCACATCGCCGAGGGGAAGGCGGAGGCCGAGTGCGGAGCGCCGGAAAGCTTCGACCTGGAGGTGCGCACGAAGCCGGAGCTGTGGATAGACCTGTCCAACAACGACCTGAATCCGATGTGGGCCATCACGACCCGGAAGGTGCAACTCGGGGGCAACCAAGGCCTGGCGATGAAGCTGGGCACGCTGTTCCAGGTAAACGAGTAGCGGAAAGCGAAGCGGCGGAGAGGAGGGTCGCATGCCCAACCCGTTCGTTCACATCGAGATCCGCACGCGCGACATGGCCAAGTGCAAGGGCTTCTACGAGAAGGTATTCGACTGGAATGTGAGTGAGCAGCCAGGCTACGGCCTCATCGACACCGGGGCGACCCCCGCCGGCGGCATCTTCCCGGCACCCACGGAGGTGCCGCTGGGCGTGGCGGTGTACGTCGGCGTGGACAGCATCGAGGAGACGGTGAAGAAGGTCCGCGACGCCGGGGGACGGATAGTCGTGGAGAAGCAGGAGGTCCCCGGGATGGGCTGGTTCACGACATTCCTCGACCCCGAGGGCAACGAGATGTCCGCCTGGCAGTCGATCGAGGGCGCGCCCTAGCTGATGACCGTTGCGGCCATCCTCCTGGCCGGAGGGGAGAGCTCCCGCATGGGCACAGCGAAGCCCCTGCTGGAGTGGGGCGGGCACACACTGATCGAATACCAGCTTGCCCAGCTCAAGGGGCCACCCATCGATCGGGTGGTGGTGGTGCTGGGCCACCGAGCCGAGGAGGTGCGACCCTACGTGCACAGGGCCGGCGCGCAGGCCATCGTGAACGAGCTGTACAACGAGGGGCGGGCGGCCTCCCTGCGCGTGGCCGCCGCCGCCCTCCCCGACGACATCACTGCCGTCCTGATCCTCAACGTCGACCAGCCGCGGCCGCACGAGGTCATGGCGCGACTGGCGGACGCGCACTGCCGGTCGGGGAGCCTCATCACCGTACCCACCTATGAGGGGAGGCGCGGCCACCCGCCGGTGCTCGCCGGCTCGCTCCTGCCGGAGCTGCGGCAGGTGAGGGAGGCGACGCAGGGCCTGCGGGCCGTGATCCGGAGGCACGCGAAGGAGGTCAAGGAGGTGGCGTTCGAGACGGAGGTGGTGCTGCTGGACCTGAACCGGCCGCAGGAGTACGAGGGGGCCCGGGCGCGCTACTTCGCCGCTTGACTGGCCGGATAACAGCGTGATACAAATCTAGCGGCCCAGATAGCAACAGGAGGTTCGCCCTTGACTCAAGAAGCCGCAACCGAGAAGAAGCCTCGCCCCATCGTCCCCTTCCTGAGACTGCCGGAGTCTCCCAGTGAGCAGCCCTACCTGTGGGGCAACAAGTGCAAGTCGTGCGGCGCCGTCTTCGCGGGCGCGCGAATGGCCTGCTCCAAATGCACTTCGCAAGAGCTGGAGGAGATCCGTTTGAGCGGTGAGGGGGAAGTGTACTCGTTCACCGTGATCTACCAGTCCTTCCCCGGCATTCCCGCGCCGTTTGTGGCGGCTACCGTTGACCTGCCGGAAGGGGTGTCGGTACGGGCCACCATCGACGGTCTGGACCCCAACAACCCGGATCCGAAGGACTGGCTGGGCAAGAAGGTGGAGATGTACACGGAGAAGGTGTACAGCGACAAGGAAGGCAACGACGTCATCGCCTACAAGTTCCGACCCGCGGGAAGCGGCTAGGGTCGGCTGTAACGGAGGTCGGAAAGGAGCAAGTGACGTGAGAGACGTAGCGATCGTTGGTGTGGGACTGCTGAAGTTCGGGCGGTATCCCGACAAGTACGTGCACGAGCTGGCCGCCGACGCGGTGCTGCTGGCCTGCAAGGACGCCGGCGTGAGCGTCAAGGACCTTGAGCTGCTGGTGAGTGGGAACCTGTACCAGGCGAACGCGATGGTGGGCCAGCGCGTCCTCCACACCATCGGCCAGACGGGCATCCCAGTGGTGAACGTGGCGAACGCCTGC
This sequence comes from uncultured Dehalococcoidia bacterium, assembly GCA_964347225.1. Classification (GTDB taxonomy): domain Bacteria; phylum Chloroflexota; class Dehalococcoidia; order SM23-28-2; family RBG-16-64-32; genus DAOUMF01. The sequence continues at coordinate 4,010 of CAYFYG010000432.1, forward strand.
GCCACCGGGTCTACGGCAGTTCGGGAGGCGTGGATGGCCGTCGGGTCGGGGGCCTACGACCTGGCGATAGCGGTGGGGAGCGAGCAGATGGGCAAGATGGGCCTCCTGGGCGGCCGCCAAGAGGACCCCTACGGCCGAGGCCTGATTTCGGAGGGGTTTGTGGGCTCCGGCACGATGCCGGCTGTGTTCGCCCAGATGGGTGTGGAGCACATGCGCAAGTACGGCACCACATTCGAGCAGTTCGCCAAGGTAGCGTACAAGAACCACAAGCACTCCGTGCACAACCCGAACGCCCAGTACCAGCAGGAGTTTCCGCTGGAAGAGATCATGAACGCCAGGATGATCTCGTGGCCGAACACGCTGTACATGTGCTGCCCGACCGGCGACGGCGCCGGGGCGGTGATCGTGGCGCCTGCCGATAAGGCCAGCAAGTACACCAGCCAGCCGATTCACATCGCTGCCAACGTCCTCACGTCCGACCCGTGGCAGGAACGGGACCTGGCGATGTTTGACGTCAACACCCTCACCCGCAACGCGGCCAAGCAGGCCTACGCGGAGGCGGGCATCGGGCCCGAGGACCTGGATGTGGTGGAGTTGCACGACTGCTTCGCCACGGCCGAGATGCTGCACTACGAGAACCTACAGCTGTGCCCAGAGGGTGAGGCCGGCCCGAGGACAGACGCGGGCGAGTTCGCCCTCGGGGGCAGGATCCCGGTCAACGCCAGCGGCGGCCTCCTCTCGCGAGGGCACCCGCTGGGGGCCACCGGCCCCTGCGGCATCACCGAGATCGTCTGGCAGTTGCGGGGTCAGTCGGGCGGTCGCCAAGTGGAGGGAGCGAAGGTGGGCCTGGCCCACGTCATTGGTCTGGGTTCCGCCTGTACGATCAACATATTGAAGAAGTAGAATAGAAGAGCAAGGGCGCATCAATTCAAAAGGAGGGGCTGAGTCCCGATTCGTTGGGGCTCAGCCCTGCTGCAAACCGAAGGAGAATACGCTCACTAGATGACGCTGGAACTGACCTTCCTGGGAACTGGTAACGCCTTCGCCTCCTCGCCCGGGCGTTACTGGAGCTCCTTCCTGGCCAACGGACGCTACCTGTTCGACGCGCCGCCCACGGTACTCCCTCACCTCAAGCGGCTGGGGACGCCGCTCACCGACATCGAAGTGATCTTCATCAGCCACTTCCATGGCGACCATTTCATGGGGCTGCCGTTCCTGTTCCTGGAACACGTGTACCTGACGGAGCGGCGGGATGACCTGTTCATCGTCGGCCCGCCGGGAGTGGAGGAGAAGACCGAGGAGTTCGCTCGCCAGTGCTACGCGGAGGTGACGCGGGACGTGGGCTACCGCCGCCGGTACGTGGAGGCACGGCCCGGGGCCGACCAGTACGTGAACGAGATCGGGTTCCGATCGTTCCCCATGAACCACGTGCCGGAGAAGCTGGAGTGCTTCGGCTACCGGGTGCCCGTGGGCGGAAAGACGCTGGCCTACACGGGCGACACGATGCTCTGCGACGAGGTGTTCGAGCTGGCCGAGGGAGCCGATGTGCTGGTGCTGGACAGCACCTACACCGAGGGCAGTGGCCCCGAGCACATGAGCGTAGAGGACCTGCCGCTGATACGGAAGCGGGTGGCGGCCGATACGACGATAGTCCTCACCCACCTGGGGGGAGAGCCCGACATCGCAGGGCTGGAGAACGTGGTCATCGCCCGAGACTTCGGCACGTACCGCTTCGACTGAGAGCGATGCGCGCTGTCGGCGTGCTGGGCGCGGGCAGGATGGGCACCGCGCTCGCTCAGACCATAGCAGGCAACGGGCACGCCGTTCGCCTTTGGAGCGTCGAGACGGAAGTCCTGGAGGAGATCCGCAGCCGCCACACCAACTCCAGGTACCTCCCAGATATCACGCTTCACCAGCAGGTGAAGCCCTGCTGGACCGTGGCGGAGTCCCTAGCCGACATCTGGCTGGTGATCTTCAGCGTGCCCTCGCACGTCGTTCGCTCTCTGGCACGGGACGCAGCTCCGCACATCGAGATCCAGCAATCCGTGCTCAACGCGGCCAAGGGGCTGGAGGAGGGCACTGACAAGCGACTGAGCGAGGTGTTGGCGGAGGAGCTGCCGCGACAGCAGGGGATTGCTGTGATGGCGGGTCCAGCGATCGCCAGCGAGTTCGCCCGCGGCGTGCCCACTGCGGTCATCGTGGCCGCACGCGATGCCCATTTGGCGGCCGAGATCCAGGGCGCGCTCCAGAACGACTTCTTCAAGGTGGAGACGAC
>CAYFYG010000433.1:0-4215 GCA_964347225.1 uncultured Dehalococcoidia bacterium
AGAACAGGCGTTCGTATACTGATTTCTATCCGGAGGCCGCTCTGTGCTTATCGCTTGTGTGCACATCCCCCGATTCGCTGTCGAGGTCGAGCGACAACGTCGGGAAGACGTCACCGTACGCCTGATCCTCATCGGCGAGACCAAAGTCTTCGATTGCTCCCTGGGCGCCGAGGTGTTGGGCGTCCGTTGCGGGATGCGCGTGTCCGAGGCCATCGGCCTCTGCCACCGGCCGGTGGTGCTCCCACCCGATCTCCCCCACTACCAGCGCCGTTTCGATGAGCTGCTCGACCTCCTCGATAACTACTCCCCGACGGTTGAGGCCGGCGAGCTCGGCGCCGCCTATCTCTCCCTCGACGGCCTCTCGGTCGAGCTCCAGCCCTTCGCCGACGGCCTCGTCTCCTCCTTGCACCGGCGGTCCGGCCTCATGGCGTCGGTGGGCGTGGCCGGCGGCAAATTCGCGGCCCGGGTGGCCGCCCAGACGACGCGACCCGGCCTGGCGAAGGTCGTTCCGCCCGGCAAGGAGGCGGCTTTCCTGGCGCCCCTGCCCGTCGATCACCTGCCCGCTGGCGACTCCATGCGCTGGCGACTCAACCTCCTGGGCCTGGACACTATGGGCGACATCGCCCGTCTGCCCCTGGGGGCGTTCCAGGCCCAGTTCGGCCCCGAGGGGAAGCGCTGCTGGGAGCTGGCCAACGGCATCGACAACGAGTCCCTGTTGCCGCGGCTCAGGGAGGAGACCGTCGTCCGCCGGCTCCAGTTCCCGGCGCCCGTCGTCTCCCTGGACGCGATCCTCATGGGCGTAGAGCGGCTGGTTCACGCCGCCTACGGGGACTCTGACCGCAGGGGTCGTTGGGTACGCAAGGCGCTGGTGCGTGCTGTTCTGGACGCCCGCCTGCCGGATGGGCAGGATGGCGGTGCCTGGGAACTGGCCGTCCCCTTCCGCGAGGCCCTGGCCGAGCCCCGCGACGCTTGGTTCGCCGTCAAGTCCGCCATCGCCCGCAGGCCGCCGCAGCGACCGGTGGAGGAGCTGGAGCTTGAGCTGGTGGGCCTGAGCGGAGAGTCCGGCAAACAGGCCGCCATGTTCGAGGGCAAAGGCGGGCTGGCGCGACAGGTGCAGGAGGCGGTGCGGCAGCTACGTGCCCAGCACGGACGGGCCCCGATCGGAAAAGTGGTGGAGGTAGAGCCATGGTCGCGCATCCCCGAGCGGCGGGCGGCCCTGATCGAGTTCGACCCCTAAACCACCCGCGGCCCCTGCGCGTGGAGGTCGGCGAGGACGCCTGTCCTGAGCCCGGCGTCAGCCGGAGTCGAAGGAGCCGGCCCGTCGCCGTGTGGCTCTTGCCCAGACGGGCGCCCGCCCGGGCGGGCCGCCGCTATGCCGTCGAGGCGGTGCTGGAGACCTGGCGCATCGACGACGAGTGGTGGCGGCAGCGGCCTGTCTCGCGGGTGTACTACTCGCTGCTGCTGGAGGACGGGCGGACCGTGACGGTGTACCGGGATATGGCGGGCGGGAAGTGGTGGATGCAGACGTACTGACGGCTCAGTCGTCCTCGCGCTCGACCTGGGCCGCCAGCCCGGCGACGATCTCCGGGTGTGGTTGCCAGCGCCCATCGATGAGAACCCGACGGTCCCAAGGGAAGATGACGAACTCATCCGAAGTCAACGGGCAGATATCCGGCATCGGGTCAGCCCAGGAATGGCTAGCCACGCAGGCAGTCACTACCTGCTTGGCTCCCAGCAGGCGCACTTGCTCACCAACCAGCGACAGCGTCTCGCCCGTGTCAGCGATCTCGTCCACTACCCCCACCACCTTCCCTGCCACCTCGGTCGAGACGGGCACCTTCCACTGGGGTGAGTCGTAGACGACCTGGTCCCCTATCCGACGCGTGATCCGGGCCGGGTAGAACTCACATCGCAGGGCACATGCCGCCGCCGTTGCCGGAAACAGACCGGCGCGCGCGACGCCGACGATAGTATCGACCCCGCACTCCGCCAACCCCTCTGCCACCTGCGCCGCCAGCGAGGCAAACTCCTCCCACGACATCTCGCGCACGCCCTTCCGGTGCGCGTAATCATAGCTCCGCATGCGCTTCGGCTCAGACACGGCCGTCTCCCTCTCTTGCTGCGATGAGTCTACCATGACACCCGTACTATGACTTCTCTCTATGCCGAACTCCCCTGTCACTCCAACCTCCCCTTCCTCGACGGCTGATTCGTCGCCTGCGCCCGCGCTTGAGCCCAGACCGCCAGCGCATGACAATGGAGGCCGACATGCCCGAAGCCTCATACCCGCTCGAGCCCACGGCGGAGCAGGTCCGCGAGATGCTGAAGGCCGCCACCGATGCCATCGTCGAATTCCTCGACAGCCTGCCCGACGCGCCCGCCTCCGACCTCGAGGGCGCCGAGGAGCTTGCTCGGAGACTTCGGGAGGCGGCGCCCGCGCAGGGGGCTCCCTTTGCCGACCTCCTGCCCGTGATTCGACAGGCAGCGGCCAAGGCTTTGGACACTGCCGGCCCCGGCTACATGGCCTACATCCCCGCCGGCGGCCTCTTCGCCGCCGCCCTCGCCGACCTCTTGGCGGACAGCCTGAACCGCTACGTCGGCATGTGGCACCCTGCCCCGGCGATGGCCCAGTTGGAGTGGAACGTGATCCGCTGGCTCGCGGATCTCTTCGGCTGCCCGTTGGAGGCCCGAGGGGTACTGACCTCGGGCGGCTCCATGGCCAACCTCTCCGCTCTCCTGGCGGCGCGCAAGGCCCGTCTGCCCCAGGACTTCCTGTCGGGGACCCTCTATGTGACAAACCACACTCACACCTCAGTCGCCAAGGTGGCGATGCTGGCGGGGTTCCCGGCCCCCAATGTGCGGGTCGTCTCCACTACACCTGCCCTGCGGATGGACGTTGACGCCCTCCGCGACTCCATCGCGGCCGATCGCGCGGCGGGGCTCCGCCCGTTCTGCGTTGTCGCCACCGCTGGCACGACCGACACGGGAGCGGTGGACGCGCTCGAGGACGTCGGACGGGTGGCCAGAGAGGAAGGCCTGTGGCTCCACGTGGACGCCGCCTACGGCGGCTTCTTCCAGCTCACGGAGCGGGGACGGGCGAAGTTCCGCGGCATCGACGCGGCCGACTCCATCACTCTCGACCCCCACAAGGGGATGTTCCTCCCCTACGGCACCGGCTGCCTCTTGGCCCGCGATGGGGTGGCGCTGCGGCAGGCCCACAGTGTCGAGGAGGCCGGGTACCTCCAGGATCTGGCTACGGAGGGGGAGTCGCAGAACTTCTCGGACTACTCGCCTGAGCTTTCCCGGGACTTCCGAGGGCTCCGGGTGTGGCTGCCGGTCAAGCTTCACGGCCTCGATGCCTTCCGTGTCGCGCTGGACGAGAAACTGGATCTGACGCGACTGCTCTACGAGGCTCTCCGCGAGCTTCGCGCCCTGGAGTTGCCGTGGGAACCGGAGCTCTCGATCGTCGCCTTCCGCGCGCGAGGCGGCGACGCGGCCAGTCGGCGGTTGCTCGAGGAGATCAACGCCTCCCGTCGTGTCTTCCTCTCCAGCACGGTGATCGAGGGGAGATTCTTCCTGCGTGCTGCCATCCTTTCCCACCGCACTCACCGGGACCGGGTCGAGGAGGCCGTAGAGATCATTCGGCGCGCCGCCGAGAGATTGCCCGCTACTACTTGAACGGCCCGCGTGCTCAGTTGCGACAACTGCACGTTGTCATAAGAACAAACGTTCGATAAACTGGGTGTGTGCCGCCCTATACCGAACTCCACGCTCACTCCAACTTCTCCTTCCTCGACGGCGCCTCCCACGTCGAGGAACTGGTGCTGCGGGCGCGGGAGCTCGGCTACGAGACCCTCGCCCTCACCGACCACGACGGCCTCCACGGAGCGATGGAATTCGCCCGGTGCGCCCGCGCCTGGGGCCTCCGTCCCATCACCGGCGCCGAGGTCACGCTGGCCAACGGCCATCACCTGACCCTCCTCTGCCAGACCCAGCGCGGCTACGCCAACCTCTGCCGCCTCCTCACCCACGCCCACCTCGACCACGAGCGCGGCAAGCCCTGCATCGAGCCGGATGTCCTGGCCCGCCACACTGAGGGGCTCATCGCCCTCTCCGGCTGCCGCTGGGGCGAGGTGCCGTCGCTCGTCGCCCGGGGCCGCCACCGGGAGGCGGAAGAGGCCGCCCAGCGCTACATGCGCTTGTTCGGCCCCGGCA
>CAYFYG010000434.1:0-3938 GCA_964347225.1 uncultured Dehalococcoidia bacterium
GCCCGCTGCAGCCAACATAGCCAGATGGTACAGACCGCACAATCTTCCACCGAAACCGCCGCCCCACAGTTCTCAATGGAACTCAACGAGGAGCAGCGCCAGATCCAGAAGTGGGTCCACGGCTTCGCCAAGGATGTGGTTCGGCCCGCCGCCCACGAGTGGGACGAGCGCGAGGAGATGCCCTTCCCCATCATCGAGGAAGCCTCCCGCATCGGCTTGTACTCCTGGGAGTTCCTGCAGGCCTCCTTCAACGACCCCACGGGGATTACGATGCCCCTCGCCAACGAGGAGCTGTTCTGGGGCGACGCGGGCATTGGCCTCGCCATTACGGGCTCCACGCTGCCCGTTGCCGCCATCTTCGCCAGCGGCACACCTCAACAGGTCGTGGAGTGGGTGCCCCAGTGTTTCGGCACTCCGGAGAAGATCCAGCTCGGTGCCTTCGCCGTCACCGAGGCGGACGCCGGCTCCGACGTCAGCTCTCTCAAGACTCGCGCGGTCTACGATGAGGCGAAGGATGAGTGGGTCATCAACGGAACCAAGACGTGGATCACCAACGGCGGAATCGCCGATGTCCACGTGATCGTCGCCTCCGTGGAACCTGAACTCGGCTCCCGCGGTCAGGCCAGCTTCGTCGTGCCGCCAGGCACGCCCGGCATCAGCATGGGTCAGAAGTTCAAGAAGCACGGCATCCGCGCCAGTCACACCGCGGAGGTCGTGCTGGACGAGGTCCGGGTTCCCGGCCGCTGCCTCCTCGGTGGCAAGGAGCGTCTCGACAAGCGACTGGCCCGCGCCCGTGAGGGCAAGAGCACCCGCAGTCAAGGCGCCATGGCCACGTTCGAGGGCTCACGGCCCGTCGTCGGCGCCCAGGCCATCGGCATCGCCCGTGCCGCCTACGAGTTCGCCTTGGACTACGCCAAGCAGCGGGTCCAGTTCGGCCGCCCCATCATCGAGAACCAGGCCATCGCCTTCAAGCTCGCCGACATGAAGGTCGCGATCGACGCCGCGCGCCTTCTCGTCTGGCGCGCCGCCTGGATGGCCCGCACCGGCAAGACTTTCGAGAGCGGCGAAGGTTCCATGTCCAAGCTCTTTGCCGGCGAGACCGCCGTGTGGGTCACGGAGGAGGCCATCCAGACCATGGGCGGCTACGGCTACGTTCGCGAGAACCCTGTCGAGCGCTGGCACCGGGATGCCCGGATTTACACCATCTTCGAGGGCACGTCCGAGATCCAGCGCCTCGTCATCTCCCGAGCCATCTCCGGGGTTCACATCAAGTAGACGCGCTGCCCGCCGCATAACGCTGCAGGGGCTGACGCCGCCGCACAAGAGGCCGGCCATCGTGCTAGAATCCGATACGGGACGGGTTCTGGCTTGCCTCGCGGGGACGAGGCGGCATGGGGGTTAGACAGCTTGACACCCGTTGTACCGTTTGTGTGGTACCGTGGGGTTCGAGTTCCCCCCGGAGTAGGCGAAGGACCTTCGCCAGAGCCTATGCGCTCCCCGCGGAGGGGTGCCGGAGCGGTTGAACGGGCACGCCTGGAGAGCGTGTGTACCCTTTGGGTACCGTGGGTTCGAATCCCACCCCCTCCGCCACCGTCTTCGCGCTCCTAGAGCAGTCGTCGCTGCTCCTCACCGGCGGCCGCGCGCCGCGAGGCCCCCAGGCGATCCGCCAACTGGCGGGCGTTCCGGACAGCGTAGTCGTGGCGGCAGTTGTTCATGAGGACGTGCACCTCGCGACTGCCTTCCGCCAGGCGCTGGACGCGGGGCACCCACTCCTCCAGCTCCTCCTCCCCATACAGGTAATCGAACCGCTCGGCGGCGCCGATCCCCTTCTTCTCCCACGTCTCGTGGTTGCGGCCGTGCATCCGCACCAGGGCCACCGGGGCGGTGACGGCCACGACAGGCGGCACGCTGGAGCGGAACCCCTGGGGCTCGTCCACGCAGACGTAGGGGATAGCGTGCTCGGCCAGGAGCTTGAGGGTACGCTCCTGGTTTCGCTCCGATAGCCACCGGTCGTTGCGGAATTCGACCGCCATCTCGTACTGCCCCAGGCGCTCCTTGGCCTCCACGATGTAGTTGGCGGAGTCGCGGCCGGGGAGGAACCAGGGGGGGAACTGGAAGAGGACCGTGCCCAGCCTGCCGGCGCTGTCCAGGGGCAGGAGGGCGGAACTGAACCTTTGCCACAGCTCGTCCCGGACGTCGGGGGGCGCATCGCGGTAGTACAGATTGCGCTTGCCCTGGAGGACGGGCGGCAGCGCCTCTCGCAGGTCCTTGGGCAGGGAGCGTACGGGCGCCGGGTGGTGGGTGAACAGAGCGTAGGACTTGATGTCGAGCGTGAAGTCGTCCGGCGTGCGCTCCACCCACAACGCTGCGTTCCGCTCCGACGGGAGGCCGTAGTAGGTGCTGTCCACCTCGACGATGGGGAACTGCTCTGCGTAGTAGCGCAGCCGGTCCTCCGCCGACTTCGCCTGTGAGGGATACCAGCCGCTCTCCACTAGGGTCTTGTCGGTCCAGGAGCAGGTGCCGACTAGAATGCGGGCGCTCATGCCTTGATTATCGCACGCCCGCTTACGTCTCGTGCCCCCGCCTGAGGCGCGGTACAATGCCCTCGAAATGGCTGACTCCGCCAGCCTGGCCGCCTTCTATCGTTCGGCCGACGGCACGGTCACGCAGCCGACCGATGAGGGCGCCTTGCGCGCCGCCTTGGCCGACTCCGCAGGCCTCCTCTGGGTCGACCTGCTCCTCGGCTCCCCCGCGGATGCACACCTGCTGCGAGACGTGTTTGACTTTCATCCCCTCACCATCGAGGACTGCCTGAGTCCTCACGTAGATCCCGCCAAGGTCGACGATCACGACCGCTACCTGTTTGTCGCCGTCCAGGCCATCGGGGATTACAGCCCTGATAGGGAGCTGGCGCCACTTGAGGTCGACTTCTACCTCGGCGCCAACTATGTCGTCTCTTGCCACCGGCAGCCCGTGCCCGCTGTCGACCGCTATCGTCGCCGCTGGCAACAGGATCAGCACCTCTTCTCTCGCTCCGCCGACTGGCTCCTGCACGGCCTCCTCGACGCCCTCGTTGACGAGTATCTGCCGGTCGTCGACGCCGTTGACGACACGATCGATGAACTGGAGGAAGCGGTGCTGCGCCGTCCGGACAGCCGCATACTGCAGCGGATCATGATGGTCAAGCGGAACACCCTGCGGCTGCGCCGGGCCGCGGCGCCTCAGCGCGATATCGTCAACCGATTCTCCCGGGGCGAATACCCCAGGCTCATCCACGACGAAACGGCCATCTACTACCGCGACATCTACGATCATCTGGTGCGCGTCGAGTACCTTGTGGAGGCACTGCGGGACCTGGCGGACGGTGCCCTCAACACCTATCTCTCCGTGGTCTCCAACCGCCTAAACGAGGTGATGAAGGTGCTGACCGCGGCTGCCACTATCTTCCTGCCCTTGACTCTGCTGTCCGGCATCTATGGAATGAACTTCGCCAGCGGCGGGACCTGGCCCCCATTCGAAAGTGACTGGGGATTCGCCGCAGTCGTGGGGGGCATGCTGGTTGTCGCTCTCGGTCTCCTGGCATACTTTCGCTACCGTCGCTGGGTCTAGCCACCTTCCACGAGTGGAACCACTTGACAAGTCAGAGCTTGCCGTGGAAGATAGTGAGTAGTCACTAAGTTCCGTCAGGAAGCTATGCCGCGCGCTGCAAGGACCCGCCTTTCCGCCCGGGAGCGAGAGCTACAAATACTTCGCGCCGCCACCAGGGTCTTCGCTCGATCCAATTATCGCTTAGCGGGGACCGCCGATATCGCTCTGGAAGCAGGAATATCGGAGCCCACCATCTACAAGTACTTCCCCAGCAAGAAAGATCTCTTTGTTCGCATTCTGAAAAGGATTGGAGAGCGCATCCTTGTGCGCTGGAACCAGGCCGCTACTGG
>CAYFYG010000435.1:0-1711 GCA_964347225.1 uncultured Dehalococcoidia bacterium
CCGCGGGTCGTCTCCATCGTCGGTCGCGTCTCGGCGGGCGGCGCCTCACCCTCAGCCGTGAGGCATGGCGAGTCGTAGTATAACGTTCACGCGAACTGCCGCCAAGATGCTATAATCCCCCTCGCAAGCCATGGAGTCCTGGGTCGTAGGCTACGACGGCAACCCCGACGTCGAGCGCCACGCCGGCGTCAAGCCGGGCGCCCGCGCCGCGCCCCTCCACCTGCGCGTCGTCTCCGACTACATCTGACCGTGGTGCTTCATCGGCCTCGTGCGGGTCGAGCGGCTGTGCGAAGAGTTCGACGTTGAGTTCGACGCCTGGGCCTACGACCTCCGCCCCGGCATCCCCCCCGAGGGCCTCCCCCGCGACCAGGTCTACCGCGGTAGCCGCTATCCCCCCGGCTACATCGATAGGCTGCGCGAGATGGCCCGCCAGTCCGGCATCGACATGATCGCCCCGCCCGTCGTCGTCAACACCCGCAAGGCCCACGAGGCCACCGAGTTCGCCAAGGAAGGCGGCCGCCTGCTCGAGTTCCACCGCGCCGTCTTTAGCGCCTACTGGGAGCGCGGCGAGGACATCGGCAACGAGGACGTCCTCTGCCGCCTCGCCCGCGGCTGCGGCCTCGACGCCGACGACCTCCGCGCCGCCCTCGCCGACGGCCGCTACGCCCAGCGCGTGGACGAGCAGATCGCCTGGGCCCGCCAGGCCGGCCTCGGCGGCGTCCCCACCTTCATCTTCTCCGCCCCAGGCGGATCCGCCTCTGGCGGAACCGATACCTTCACCCTCGTCGGTGCCCAGGACTACAACGTCTTCGCCGACATCGCCCGCCGCATGCAGCGCGGCGCGCCCCAGACAGAGAAGTGAGGTAGGAGGAGCGATGGAGTTCAGGTTCACCCCGGAGGAGGAAGCCTTCCGCGCTGAGGTGCGCGACTTCCTGAAGAAGGAGCTCGACCCCGGCTGGCAGGATCAGTTCGACACCGAAACCGAGCTCGGTGTCGAGGAGCAGTCCGAGTTCAGCCGCCAGTTCACCAAGAAGCTCGCCCAGCGCCGCTGGCTCACCCTCCCCTGGCCCGAGGAGTACGGTGGCCTCAAGGCCTCCGTCATGCAGCAGATGATCTACAACGAAGAGATGGCCTACGCCGGCGCCCCCGCCAGCTTCAGCATGGGCGTCGCCTGGGTCGGCCCCGCCCTCATGATCTACGGCACCGACGAGCAGAAGAAGCGCTTCCTCCCTCCCATCGCCAGCCACGACGAGATCTGGTGCACCCTCTACTCCGAGCCCGCCGCCGGCTCCGACCTCGCCTCCCTCAAGGCCCGCGCCGTCAGGGACGGCGATGAGTGGGTCCTCAACGGCCAGAAGACCTGGACCACCGGCGCCCACCGCTCCGACTGGGGCTGGATCGCCGCCCGCACCGACCCCGACGCCCCCAAGCACAAGGGCATCAGCATGTTCATGGTCCCCATGGACGCCCCAGGCATCACCATCCAGCCCCTCATCAACATGGCCGGCATGCACGGCTTCAACGATGTCTTCTTCGAGGACGTCCGCATTCCCGCCAACTACCTCGTCGGCCAGGAGAACAACGGCTGGTACCAGCTCGCCGTCGCCCTCGACTTCGAGCGAACCTCCGTCGCCGGCGTCGCCCGCGCCCGCCGCTGGTGGGAGGACCTCCTATCCTTCGCTCGCGACCATCGCCCCTTCCTCGACGCCCG
>CAYFYG010000436.1:0-3080 GCA_964347225.1 uncultured Dehalococcoidia bacterium
ACGCGGATCCCCAAAGCGTTTCCCATCAGCAGCCATAGGAAGAGTTGTGTTCACCGGTCGCAACCGTGCTGCCTAGGTTCAGGATGGAGCGGGCGGCTTAGGCCGCCGCGATTGTGCGCCTGGGTTAGGCGGGCGTCAACGGGGTGACGGCATCCATGTCAGGCGCTTACCAGGGAAGGCGGTAGGAGTACCCTACTGGCATTAGGGTACCGTGGTCGATGTTCCACGGATTGTAGACCCTCTGGCGGCCGCCCCTGACCGTGATGCGACCTCCACGCTTCGTGACTTCGACGTTGGCTAGGATGTAGAGCGCAGTCTGGGGGTAGTTCCTCTGGGCGTGGTGCACTTCGTTTTGCGTTAGAAGAACCTCCGAGCCATCGGAGACCGTACCCTTCACCTCAACCCTTAGCTCGTCTCCCACCACGTTCGTGCAGAGCAGGTCGAATGAGTGGGTGGCATGCACATCGTCGACGCTCGGCCAGCCCTGCCCCTGGAAGTACCGCATTGCCCTTTTCATTGCATGATCCTCGATCGCTTTCCGCGCCTCTGCTGACATGGCGTAACTCAGTCGCCTGCCGCCGCCGGAAGACCGATCCTCAAGCACCGCGATGACATCCTGGATCTCGGGCGGGTGTATGCCAAGGCCTTCACCGTCCACATACTTGACCTTCGCCACCTCGGGAGGCACGACAACACCGAAGTCCTCAGGACGAATGAACTCGGCATCGTCGTAGAACTCCGGCTGGGCCAGGACGATACAGCCGATGAGGGGGTCGGGGTCAGCGCTGGGGGTTGCCGAGCGCCTCCTGGCGTACTTCTCTGCCCTTTCAACGAGAGCGGCGAGGTTGGGAACCCCATTGCGAGCACCGTAGCGTTTCCACGCGGCTGAGGCTCGCATGTTTTGGTATCTCGTGAAGTGGCCGACGCCTCCGATGAGGCGGTAAGGAGCCTCCAGCATGAAGTAGAAGCGATCGCCTCGGCGGAGTCGCTTCAGGTTCCACGGCGTGGGCGTCCAGAAGTTGACCTGCCTCTGAGGGGACAGCCCACGAAGGGATCTGAACCAGTCAAGGTCGGTAAGTGCGATGGCGAACATGGCTAGCCCCCATTTGAGATTGCAGCACCATAGATGGCTCCCCCCGAAATCGCCCTCCAGCCCTTGCCGCGATTGTGCGCCTCGACCGAGCAGGCGTCAACGGGGCCGGATTCTCACGCCCTCACAGCTAGAATTTTCTCGAGCACCTTCACCCTACGTGACACGTGATCGAATCGGGCTTTGGCCCCTGGCTTCCCAAGGGGGCGGCTGCAACCCGACATCCTTTTGTGCCGGCACAAAACCGTTTATAGCTGATCCCCTCAGGGATTCCCGGCACCGGGGAGGGGTTTCATGACCGCGTGGCGGTGGCCTCAGACCTTTGCTCAGGCCGCAGGTAGGCAGCCAGGGTTTTCCCATCGCGAAAACGACGAGATTGTCCGAGCCAGCCGCCTGCCGGGCCCATCGTTCCGTGTGCAGATTGGCCGCCAGGGATTTCCCATTGGGCCACCAGCGCGATGGAGCGGTCTTCGCATGGGCTGGTGAGGCAGCACCCTCGCGACGATGACGACGGTGAGCTGGGCTAGGCCGAAAGCTCCCAGCGCAGATACGATCTCAGCGCCTCCGCTTCCGGTAGCGGCGCCGTCCTGGACCGCTCACACACGTCGGGGCGTATTGCTCACCGCGCAGATAGGACCGCGACCGGTTCCGCATCTGGCGACGCGCGGGAGGGGGCAACGTGGCCAAACAGCGCGATGCTGTACAGTCAGAGCGTGCAAAGAGCCTTCCTTGTGGCAACTGCCAGATAGTGAGTTCGCTTTCAGGCAACGGAGCGAGTACGGTGCCCGCAGCCGACGACGAAGCCGCGACGCCGGAGCCGTCAGCGGTCACGTCAGCTGACCGGGACGGCGACGACGCAGGGGAGACGCCGGCGACGGAGGGGGAGCAGCTGAGAGTGCTCTGAGGCCGGAACTGGCTAGACGACGGTCCGGACGAATGAGGTGACGGCGTCGACGAACTGGTCCGAGTGAGTCTGATGGGGGATATGACCGGCACCCTCGTACGTGTGCTGGCGGACTCCGGGGATCGTTTCAGCGAGGCCGGCGACCACAGGTGCGAAGAAAGGCGGACTGGCGGAGCCGGTGGAGAGCAGGGCCGGGCGGGAGAAGTGGGCCAGGGGCACCGGGTCCAGGGTCAATGCCTCCGGATCCCGCGTCTCGTCCAACCACGTAGGCGCGTTGTTGATCAAGGTTTGCCTGACCTCCGGCGGGAGCTGGTGGTCCCAGGCGCCCGGCCCCAGGATCATGTCGACGAATCGGCGAGCCCCTCCCTCCATGTCGCCGGCGCTCAGCAGTTCGACCACGGCGGCAAACTCCTCCTGAGCGGCCGCAACCGCGGGATCAGCGGCCACCAGGCCAAACAGAGGCGGCTCGTGGGCGCTGAGGCTAAGGAACAGCTCCGGCCTCTCGGCCGCCAGTCGGAGCGTGATCGATCCCCCGAAGGAGTTGCCGACGACGTGGGCAGGGGCAAGTCCCAAGCCCTCGATGAGGGCGGCCAGGTCGGCCACGTCCTCGTGCACGCTGCCCTGGCCGGCGGGACGTTCGCTCTGACTATGTCCGCGGCGGTCGTAAGTGACGACGCGGAAGCGCTCGGCCAGGGACGGAGCGACCAAGTCCCAAGAGTGGTGGTCCGTCCAGGAGCCGTGGACTAAGACCAGCGGCTGGCCGGACCCGGCCTCCTCGTAGTAGAGCTTCACGCCGTTGAAGACTGCGGTAGGCATGGAGACCTCCTGTCGAGATACGTAACCGACAGTATCTCCAATAAGCGTTGTCGGGTCAACGGCGAAAGATAAAGCGAAGGGGAGCCCGACGCCTTCGGGCTCCATCACTCGCCCTCCCGCTCATCCTGAGCGTGTCGAAGGACCGCCCAGACGCTAACCGGCTCGCTGACGCCCTTGAGCGGCTGCTCGCGGCGGTCCACGAATGTAACGCCGGCCGAGGTGCGCGCCAGGTCCCGCACCGTCTGCGAGACGAGCACCTCGCCCGGCGCG
>CAYFYG010000437.1:0-2051 GCA_964347225.1 uncultured Dehalococcoidia bacterium
AAGCCGGGCGGCAGCGGCGAGGCATCCGAGACCCCGATGGAGACGCCGGTACAGGTCACGTCCACAGAGGGCCCCTGCTGCGGCCCCAGCACCTGCGGCTAAGGGCCACGTCGTAGGTATCCGAAATCGAGCGGTCCCGCCGAGGCGGGACCGCTTTCACTTTGCGCGATGAGGGTTGGGCGCTAGCCGCCCTTGGCGCGCTCCTGATCGATGAGGTCGCGGCGGAGGATCTTGCCCGAGAGGGACTTGGGGATGGCGTCCACGAACTCGACCTCACGCACCTTCTTATAGGGGGCCACGCGGTCAGCGACGAACTGGATGATGTCCTGGGCGGTGGCCTCCTCGTCAGGCCTGAGGATGACGAACGCCTTGGGGATCTCGCCGCCCTCGGGGTGCGGCTTGGGAATGACGGCGGCGTCGGCGACGGCGGGATGCTCCATGAGGAGGGCCTCCAGCTCGGCGGGGGGAACCTGGTAGCCCTTGTACTTTATGAGCTCCTTCTTGCGATCGACGACATAGACATAACCTTCCTCGTCGAAGGAGCCGATGTCACCGGTGCGCAGCCAGCCGTCCTGGGTGAGGGTGTCGGCGGTCTCCTCCGGGCGGTTCCAGTAGCCGCGCATGATCTGGGGACCCTGGACGAGGATCTCGCCAGTCTCTCCCTGTTCCAGCTCGTGGTCGTCGTCCAGCGAGGCGATCTTGACGACGGTGTCGGGGATGGGGGGGCCGACAGAGGTGGGCTTGACGCGGTTTGGGGGACTGACGTTGGAGACGGCGCTGGTCTCGGTCATGCCGTAGCCCTGGACGACCGTGCAACCGTAGAGCTTCTGGGCCTGCTGGGCGACCTCTGGGGGCAGGGGAGCGGCGCCGCTGAGGATGAACTGCAGGCTGGACGTATCGAACTTCTCGCGGTCGGGGAAGTTGGCCAGAGCCAAGAGGGCCGGCGGCACAGCGAACATATTCGTAACCTTGTAGCGCTGCACGAGATCGAGGCAGAGCTGGGCGTCAAAGCGAGGCATGATCACCTGAGTGACGCCGCTGGCGAAGCCGCCGGTCGCCAGGACCGTGAGGCCATAGATGTGGAAGAAGGGCAGGAAGTCCAGGTAGACGGAATAGGCGGTGGCGAAGCCTGTGGCCTGGATTTGGCGGACGTTGGCGACCAGGTTGGAGTGGCTGAGCATCACCCCTTTGGGCAGGCCGGTGGTGCCGCTGGAGTAGGGCAGGGCGACGAGGTCAGCCTGGGGGTCAATCTCCACCGAGCGGGGCTCCGGCGGCGAGTCCTTGGCCATCTCCCAGATATCCTCGAGGGCCCACACGTTCTTGACATTGGGCAGCTGCTCCTGAAGGCTCTGGACCGGCGTCAGGAGGAAGCGCATGGTGAAGATGGCGGTTGCGTCGCAGTCCTCCAATTGGTGATGGAGCTCGCGCGGCTTGTAGAGGGGGTTAAGGGTAGTGACGACCGCGCCAGCGTGAACGATGCCCTGGAAGGCGACCACGTATTCAGGGATGTTGGCCGAGAGAATGGCCACGCGGTCTCCCTTCTGGATGCCCTGATCCTGGAGGAAGCGCCCCAGGCGCCGCCCGGCCTCCCAGACCTGGGTGAAGGTGTAGGTGGTGCCGTCCAGGTTGATCAGGGCAGGCTTGTCCTGAAAGCGATTGGCTGAGTTCTCCAGGTATTGAGGGAGGGTGGCAGCGGGGTAGGGTTGGAGGCTAGCGTAGGGGCTATATACCAGCATAGGTGGTCTCCTTTCTCATGGGAACAGACGCTGAGCGAATTCGGCGACGCGGCGGCCCAGCTCGCGGGCCTGGGCGCGGTCGTCGTCCGTGACCTCGCCGTGGGCGGTGGCACCATAGTAGGAGCCGGAGCGCCGCATGCGGTCGGACCAGGGGAGGCCGAGGACGAGCATGCCGTGGGCAAACAAGAGATGGAGCAGCTGGAGGAGCGTGGCCTCCGTGCCGCCGGAGCGGGACCAGCCAGCGGTGAAGGCGGCACCGACCTTGCCGGCGAGGTCGCCCCTCTCCCACAGGTCGCCGGAGTGATCCATCCAGTC
>CAYFYG010000438.1:0-8279 GCA_964347225.1 uncultured Dehalococcoidia bacterium
GACGGAGGAACAAGGTGGAGCTATCGACTATCAAGCAACGGTTGGTGGAGGGTGACGCGCCAGGGACGATCGATGGCACCCGTGAGGCGCTGGCCGAACAGGTGCCGGCGGAGACGATCCTCAGGGAGGCCCTCATCGCCGGCATGGAGGAGGTGGGCGACCTCTTCGGTCGTGGCGAGTACTTCGTGCCCGAGCTCCTCCTCTCCGCGCGAGCCATGTCCGGGGCCGTCGAGGTCCTGCGCCCCCTGCTCGTCGGGAGCGGCTACGAGCCCGCGGGCAAGGTGGTCATGGGCACCGTCCGTGGCGACCTGCACGACATCGGCAAGAAGCTCGTCTCCATGATGCTCGAGGGGAGCGGCTTTGAGGTCGTGGATCTGGGGGCGGACGTCGCCCCCGAGCGGTTCGTAGAGGCCGCCAAGGAGAGCGGCGCCAAGCTCGTGGGTCTCTCCGCTCTCCTCACAACCACTCTCCCCGCTATGGAGGAGACGGTGCGCGCCGTCCGACTGGCTGAGCTGGCGGGAGAGGTGCGTGTTATGGTGGGTGGCGCTCCCGTCACTGATGCCTTCGCCAAGGAGATCGGGGCCGACGGCTACGCGCCCGATGCTCCTTCCGCCGCGGCTCTGGCCCGCCGCCTCGTAGGCGTGCCTCACCGGACCTAGAGCGCCAACGAAGCCAGACCGTCCAGCTTCGCCCGTTGTGTGCTTGCTGAGGCGCAACGTCTGCGGCGGTCTCGTCAGCAGCGACGAGACCAGGGCCTCCCTGGCAATGCGGGCACCGGTAACAGCACCTCGGCTGGTAGTCACTCGGGTCTGATCCTGATCGGGTTGATGATCGCCGGTCGCGCCATCGTTCTCGGCCTGGCCGTCGCGGCCTCGGGGATGAAGGGGTCAGAGTCGTAGTCGCAGGCAAGCGGCGGTTCGGAGGGGCCGCCCGCTGGTCGGCCCTCTCCTTTGTGCTCTGCCGGGCACGCCACCGATGTGAAGGTGGGCCAAAGGCTGGACATCGGTTGCCGAATTGTGGGCGTGGATGGGATGCGGTAGGGACGGCCGATACAGCGGAGGTCCGGGGCAAGACGCGCCCCTGCGGGCCATGCGCCTGAAGCGCGTCGACATATCGCCACGGTCCTTGCTAGAGCAGGTGACCGGCGAGCGAACCGGCCCCCACCAGGGTCGCGCTGGCATACGTGCTTCGCTGCATTGCCATGGATAACCTTATGTCCTAGACTATAGTGAGTCTGGACATACGATCGTCGAAGGGAGGCCATCATGATCAGCACCAGACATCTGCGATTCCTCCTGACCCTGCTGACCCTCGTCGCGCTGGCGACGCTCGCGTTCGCCGCCTGTGAGGACGAGGAAGAGGAGGAGGGTGTGACTCCAGCGGAGGGGGAGACGCCGCCGGCGGCGGCTCTGGGTGACGTGGACGTGCTGGGCATCTGGGGCGGCGACGAACTGGAGAGCTTTGAGGCGATGGTCGCGCCCTGGGAGGCGGATATGGGCGGCGAGATGGACTTCATCGGCACCCGCGAAATCACCGCCCAGCTCACGCTGAACGTCGAGGGTGGCACCCCGCCCGACGTGGCCATACCCGCCGAAGTGGGGCTGTTGCAGCAGTTCGCCCGCGCCGGGGAGTTGATTCCGCTCTCCGCCTGTTCCGGCCTGGAGGAGACCGTCCTCGCCAACTACCCGCAGGGTTTCATCGACCTCGGCACTGTGGACGGCACGCTCTACGGTTTCTTCATGAAGGCCGACACCAAGGGCACGATCTTCTACAACCCCGCGTTCTTCGCTGATAACGGCTACGAGCCCCTCACCGCCGACTCCACTTTCGATGACCTGATCGCCCTGTCGGATGAGATCCTGGCTGGCGGAACGGCGCCGTGGACGAACGGCCAGTTCGCCAACGGCGGCACCGGGTTCCCCGGCTCCGACACCATCCAGCAGATACTGCTGAACGAGGCAGGCACTGACGTCTATGACGGAGCGATCGACGGGACGGTCCCCTTCACGGACCCCGCGGTGAAGGACGCCTGGGAGAAGTTCGGTCAGCTCGCCCTCACCGATGGCTACGTGGTGCAGGGCGGCGCCGACGCGATCAGCGCTACCGGCTTCATCGAATCCTCGTACCCTCCGTTTGAGAGCCCGCCCACGGCGGCCATGCTCCACATGGGCGGCTTCGCCAGCGGCTTCGTCGCCGAGCAGTTCCCCGACGCTGTGCCCGGAGAGGACTACAGCTTCTTCCCCTGGCCCGGCGGTGGCGTGACGGGTGCCGCCAACGTCGTCTACGCCTTCAACAGCGACGAGACGACCTGCTCCTTCCTCAGTCACCTGGCCAGCGCCGAGGCGCAGCAGATCTGGGTGGATCGCGGTGGCTTCACCTCCGTGAACACTCAGATCGGCCTGGACTCCTACCCTGACGCGGTGGCGCGGGCACAGGCGGAGCAGTTGACCACTGCCGAGGTGTTCCGGTTCGACCTCGACGACGCCATCGGCGGAGCGCTCCAGAGCGCCTTCTTCACCGGCGTCACCGACTACCTTGCCGACCCGGCCAGTGTGGATGCCATCCTCGCGGCCATCGAAGACGCACGCGAGGAGGAGACCGAAGGGTAGCTGAGTCCTGTCCGAAACATAGGGTGGGGCGACACCCCCGCACCACGGGGGTGTTGCCCCATCTCACTGTGAGAGGTAGGCGATGATCGGACGGCGGTGGTGGATCCCCTGGCTGTGGCTGGCGCCGACGCTCGCCCTTCTCGGGGTCTTCCTCGTCTATCCCTCCGTTGACACCATCCGCAGGAGCCTTCTGGACGAGAGGTCCAAGAGCTTCGTCGGGCTGGACAACTACCGCTTCATCATCGAGAACCCGCAGCCGCTGGTCAGCGACACCCATTCGGCCCTTCTCAACAACGTCCTCTGGATGACCTGGTTCACCGTCGCGACTGTCGGACTGGGTCTCATCATCGCCGTCCTGGCGTCGCGCGTGCGCTACGAAGCGCCGGCCAAGGCGGCCATCTTCATCCCCATGGCCATATCCTTCGTCGCCTTGTCGGTCATCTGGCGCTTCATGTACGAGTTCAACTCGGAAATCGGGACGGTCAACGCCGTCACGACCGGCGTCGGCCTGGACGCCACCGCCTGGTTGCAGAATACGGGGTCGCCCCAGACTGTCATGACCGACGTCGGGCCGGACAAGTTGCCCAAGCCATTTCAGATCAACAACTTCGCACTAATCATGGTCGGCGTCTGGAACTGGACCGGGTTCACCATGATCGTATTGTCGGCCGGCCTGAAGGGGATATCCACGGAAGTACTGGAGGCGGCCCGCGTGGACGGTGCCAGTGAGTGGAAGATCTTCCGGCGCATCATCATACCCATCCTGTCGCCCACGATCATGGTGGTCGCCACCACGCTGGTCATCCAGACGCTGAAGACCTTCGACCTGGTGTGGGTAATGACGGGCGGCCGGTTCAAGACCGATGTGGTGGCGACCCTGTTCTTCAAGGAGGCGTTCGTCTTCCGCGACTTCGGCGCGGGGGCAGCCCTGGCTGTGGTGCTGATGCTCTTCGTGGTCCCCATCATGTTGATCACCATCCGCCGCTTCCAGTTCCAGGAGGAGATCCGCTAGTGTCGCGGCGAAACCCGTCCACGGGTGCGGAAGCAGCGGCGGTACCGCGGGCCCGCCCGCTGACCGGGCGGATGAGGGGGCTCGCCGCCCGGCTGCCGCTACACCTCACCCTGATGGGCCTCATGGTCTTGTGGAGCATCCCCACCATCGCCCTGCTTGTGAGCTCCTTCCGGGAGCCGACGGCCATCGCCGCCTCGGGCTGGTGGCAGGCCATCACGGAGCCATTCGATTTCACCCTCGACAACTACGAGAAGGTGCTCACCCAGCGGGGTATGGGACGCTCCTTCTGGAACAGCGTCATCATCACCGTCCCCAGCACGATCTTGGTCATCCTAGTGGCCTCATTCGCCGCATACGCCTTCGCCTGGATGCGCTTCCCCGGCAGGAACGTGCTGTTCCTGGTGGTCGTGGCACTGCTGGTCGTTCCCCTTCAGATGACCCTCATCCCCGTGCTGCGGCTGTACGGAAACGTGACCATTGACCAGGAGCTTCCGCTGCTGGGCGGGAACGTATTCGGCGTCAACAGCTTCCCCGGGCTCTGGGCAGCGCACACGGCCTACGGTTTGCCTTTCGCCGTATTCCTGCTTCGCAACTTCTTCGGCGCCCTGCCCAGGGACCTCTTCGAGTCCGCCTACCTGGACGGGGCCTCGGACCTAGGCGTGTTCTTCCGTATCGTCCTGCCCCTCTCCGGGCCCGCCATCGCCGCCCTGGCCATCTTCCAGTTCCTCTGGGTCTGGCAAGACCTGCTGGTGGCTCTCGTCCTGCTGGGCGACCCTGACCTGGCGCCCATGATGCTGACGATAACCAGCCTGGTCACCTCTTTCGGCTCCCAGTATCAGCTTCTGACAGCGGCGGCGTTCATCTCTATGATCGTTCCTCTGTTGATCTTCTTCGCCCTGCAGCGCTACTTCGTGCAGGGCATCCTGGCCGGGGCCGTCAAAGGATAGGGTCGGTGCAAGAGGCGGCGGTGGTACAATCCTTTCAGGGGTGAACACCGCTCATGGCAACCGTTACATACGACCACGTGACCAAGCGCTTCGAGAGCGTCACGGCCGTCAACGACTTCGACCTGGAGATCCCCGATAAGGAGTTCTTGGTCCTGGTCGGGCCCTCAGGGTGCGGCAAGTCCACAGCCCTGCGCCTCCTGGCTGGCCTGGAAGAGATCACCGAGGGCAACATCTACATCGGGGACCGTCTCGTGAACGGCATCGCCGCCAAGGACCGCGACATCGCCATGGTCTTCCAGTCCTACGCCCTCTATCCGCACATGTCGGTGTACGATAACATGGCCTTCGGCCTGTCGCTCCGCAAGATGCCCAAGGACGAGATCAGACAGCGCGTGCAAGAGGCCGCCGGCATCCTCGGCATCGAAGACCTGCTGAAACGCAAGCCGCGTCAGCTATCGGGCGGGCAGCGCCAGAGGGTGGCCCTGGGACGGGCCATCGTGCGCGACCCGGCGGTGTTCCTGTTCGATGAGCCCCTCTCCAACCTGGACGCCAAGCTGAGGGTGCAGACCCGCGCCGAGATCAGCAAGCTCCACCTGCGACTGGGCACGACCTTCATCTACGTCACCCACGATCAGGTGGAGGCGATGACCATGGCCACCAGGATCGCCGTGATGAAGGAAGGCGTCCTGCAGCAAGTGGGCACGCCGCAGGAGCTGTACAACCGGCCGGACAACGTTTTCGTGGCCGGCTTCATCGGCAGTCCGGCCATCAACTTCTTCGAAGTCACCGTTGGTGGCAACCGTGAGGAGATGTACCTGGATCACGGATGCTGTCTGGTGAAAGTGCCGCAAGGCAAGGTGAACGATCTCCTGCCGTACCTCGGGAAGCGCGTCATTTACGGCATCCGGCCCGAGAACATTCACGATCAAGAGTACCAGCCTTCCGACATCGAGGTGGCGCCGGTAAGGGCCACAGTGGATGTGACCGAACTGATGGGCAACGAGATCTTCCTCCACCTGCTGCTGGAGGACGGCAAGCCCTTGCTGGCCAGGGTGGATCCCCGTACCAAGGCCCGGCCCGGCCACGACATGCAGGTGGCGTTCGATATGGCGCAGATGCACGCCTTCGACCCCGAGACGGAGAGCGTCATCGGCAGGTCAGACGGGCCGTAGCCGCTGCGAAGAGCGAACACCGGGCCTGTCTGAGGATTTGGTCGATTTGGGGGCGGCGTATCCGGCGTTTGGTCGTTTTCCAGAAGAAGTTTCGTTGGGCGGGTTTTCAGATAGGGCCGCGGGCAAAATGTTTGGTCGTTTTGGGGTGCGCGGCTGGGGTCCCAGATAGGGAGCGGGGGCGCCGTGACGCTGTCAAGGGGGAGGTGGCACAGAAGCGAGGGGCGAAACGACCATAGCAGCGCAGGGGACTAGCCGACGGGTGTTAAGGTGCGGGACGCCCAGAGCGAAGTGGGCAGGCGGGCACGCCTTTAGGGTACGGCGATGGGTCGAGAGGTGGAAGGGATGGGTGGCAGGGTTGGCGTGCGCGGGCCGCCCCACCCAAGGTAATCTTTCCCGCCCGGCCCGCCCCTGAAGGGATTCAGGCTTCGCCCCACCCCATGAGGGGCTGGCGGGGAGCAGGCCGCCAGGACAACGGGCACAGAGACGAAGATTCCAGGCTCCCACAAAAGACAGTTTCCATCGCCTAATGCAGCTGCCACTTTGTCTGCTGACACCAGCCGCGCAATCGGCGGCCGTTTGAGCGCTACTGCGCCGGGCGCAGTTCCGCGTCGAGGCGAGCCGCGTGCTCCCGCAACAGCTCCCAGGCGCGGCGGACCTGAACTTCGGACGTACGCACGTTCCCTATCGCCAGCCTGAGCGTGAAGCGCCCACTGAGCTTCGTGTGCGACAGGAACACTTCGCCCGTCTCGTTCGTAGCTTCGAGGATCCTCTCGTTGAGCCTGTCAAGGTAGGCATCCGTTTCAGGTCCTGCAGGGAGGCCGCGCGGATGGCTGCGGAAGCAGACGACGCTGAAGGACACCGGCGCCAGCAGTTCGAAATCCGGGTTCGCCTCGATCCAGTCCCCGAACTGCCGAGCCAGTGTGATGTGCTCCCGCAGACGCTGACGCAGGCCCTCGCTCCCGAAGGTGCGGAGCACCATCCAGAGCTTGAGCGCCCGGAAGCGCCTGCCGAGCTGGACGCCATAGTCCATGAAGTTGGTGACGCGCTCTTCCTCTGGAGCGCGCAGGTACTCAGGCACGAGGCTGAACGCCTGCCTGGCGAGGCGGGGATGGCGGCAGTAGAAGGCGCTGCAATCGAGGGGCACGAAGAGCCACTTGTGTGGGTTGACCACGATGGAGTCGGCGTGCTCACAGCCGGCCAGCACCGAGCGCTCCTCGGGCAGGATGGCGGCCACGCCAGCGTAGGCCGCGTCCACGTGGAGCCAAAGGTTATGCCGCTCGCAGGCCCGAGCGATTTCCGGAACCGGGTCAACGCTTGCGGTGGACGTCGTTCCCGCCGTGGCCACGACGCAGAGGGGCTTCCAACCCGCTTCCAGGTCTTCTTCGATGGCAGCCTCAAGAGCATCCGGACGCATGCGAAATTCGCCGTCGACCGGGATCTTCTTGACGCCGGCCTGGCCAAGGCCGGCCACGATGGCGGCCTTCTCAACGGAAGAGTGTGCCTGCTCGGAGGTGTACAGGCGGAGGCGAAGCAGATCCGGCCGGCCGGGGAGGCCCTCCTCTCGGATGCGGAGGCCGAGAGCTTCGCGCGCGATGGCGATCGCGCACAGGTTGGAAACGGAGGCCCCGTCGTTGATGATGCCCATGAACTGCGGCGGGAGCCCGAGGAGCTGGCGGAGCCAGTCGAGGACAAGTTCCTCCAACTCGGTCGCCGCTGGAGACGTCCGCCAGAGCATGGCGTTGACGTTGAAGGCCGCGCTCAGGAGCTCTCCCAGGATGCCCGGCTCGCTGCCGGAACTTGAGAAGTAGGCAAGGAAGCCGGGGTGATTCCAATGCGTCAGGCCCGGTACTATGATCTCTTCCACGTCTCGGAGGACTAATTCCAGGGGCTCGGGATCGCTCGGCGGCTCTTTGGGGAGAGCACGCTTGACCTGGCCGGGCTCGACCTGAGCCAGCACCGCGTGACGCTCCGGATGAGCCAAGTATTCGACGATCCAGTCGACCAGAACGTGGCCGTCCCGCCGGAACGATTCGATGTTGGCGTCGCCACTCTCCGAATGGATATCCATCGCCCCCTCCTCTATGGGAGAAATACTGGCTCGCGAATGTGCGATGGCTCCATGGTAGCACCCGTCGCGCACGGTTCGCGAAGGCTGGCTCACCAGCACGCGTGATGGGGGTGAGGCTCTGCCTGCCGCGCTTGGGATGGGGCAGCGGCCCGCCATGCGCGGCTGGTGGCGGCATCCGAGGCAGGGTGTATCGTTGCGGATCGGAGGCTGGTCAGATTAGCCCAGCGAGTACTCTTCAGATACGGACGAGATTCGGCCGCCCCGCGGCCCTCAAAGCCGGGAGCCGATGACAGGGCCGAGGCCTTCGTCGGGCAGGCGGGCCTGCCGGCGCTCCAGGGCGCTGTCGATGGTGGACAGCAGCTCCTCCTTCTCCTCCGGGAACTTGTAGCCCTCCCAGTCCATTCGCAGGAAGGGGGGATTGGAGAAGTGGTCGAAGCAGAGGCGACCGGTGATCTCCAGGCGCTCCACCAG
>CAYFYG010000439.1:0-4259 GCA_964347225.1 uncultured Dehalococcoidia bacterium
CCCACCGGCTACACCCTCCGCACAGCCCTTCGGCCGAAGATGCCGGTGGGACGGACCAGGAGGATCACGACCAGGACTAGCAGGGCGATGGGCAGGCTGAGTTCAGGGCCAAAGAAGACGGGCCCGAACGAATACGTACTGGCCAGGTTCTGCACGATGCCGATGATCACACCACCCACGATGGCCCCCGGCGGGCTGTCCAGGCCGCCCAGGACCGCGGCGGCGAAAGCGAAAAGGATGACCCGCAGCATCATCACCAGGTCGAGGGAGAGGACAGGGGCCACCAGGATGCCCCCCACCGCGCCGACCATAGTGGCCAGGGCCCAGCCCAGCATGAGCATCCGGCCCACATTGATCCCCATCAGCCTGGCGGCCAAAGGATTCTGAGCAGTAGCCCGCATCGCCAACCCCAGCTTGGTGTGGTTGAACAGCAGGTACAGCGCCACCATGACGGCGGCGGCGATGATGATGACCCAGAATTGGTGCTGCGTGATGCGGGCGAAGCCCCACAAGTCATGATTGAACCAGTCTGACATGGGCTTCAGATGGGAGCCCAAAGGGGTGGCAGGGAAGCCCTTGGGTAGCTCCCCCTGGGCCCAGATGAAGGCAACCAAGCCCCTGAATACAACGAACAGGCCTAGGGTGACGATCACAGCGTTCAAGACGGGAGCACCCTCTACGGGCCGGATGAGCGTCCGCTCCACGAACGCGCCCAGCGCCCCGGCCAGGGCCAAGAGGATGAAGAAGATCAGCCAGTAGTCGGCGCCTCCGGCGCCCAGGGCCAGCACCAGGGACCAGCCGACAAAGGTGACGAGGAGGGCCATCTCCCCCTGGGCGAAGTTCAGGACGTCCGTGCTGCGATAGATGAGGACGATGCCTAGGGCGACGAGGCCGTAGATGCTGCCCGTCGCCAGGCCGGCCATGATCTGGCTGAAGAACAGTTCAGGATCATTCCATGGAGGCGAGGCGGCCAGGAAGGTCGCCGGCAGCGACAGCGGGGCTGCCATTTGGCCCAAGCCTTCCATGGGCAGCAATTCAGTATCCCAGGTAGGAGCGTCTCACCGTCTCGTTCTCCCGCAGTTCCGCAGCGTTCGCCGCAATCACGATGCGGCCGGTCTCCAGCACGTAGCCGTATTGGGATACAGCCAAGGCCATCGTAGCGTTCTGCTCCACCAGTAGGACAGTCAGCCCTTCCTCCCGGTTGATGGTCGTTATAATCTTGAAGATCTCCTGGACCACCGTGGGCGCCAGGCCTAGGGAGGGCTCGTCCAGGAGGAGGAGCTTGGGTCGGGCCATAAGGCCTCGGCCGATGGCCAGCATCTGCTGTTCGCCGCCGGAGAGGGAGCCCGCCTGCTGCTTTCGACGCTCGGCAACGGGGGGGAAGTAGGTGAAGACACGTTCGATGTCCCCCTTGATCGCACCGTCACGGCGGGTGTAGGCCCCCAGCCGCAGGTTGTCCTCCACCGTGAGGTCGGCGAATAGCTCGCGGCCTTCGGGCACGTGAGAGATGCCCAGGGAGACGATGGACTCCGGGGAGCGGCGATGGATGGCCTGGCCCTGGAATTCCACGGAGCCGCCGCTTGGACGGAGAACCCCTGAGATGACCTTCAGGGTGGAGCTCTTGCCGGCGCCGTTGGCCCCCAGGATGGCGATGATCTGTCCCTCACTCACCTCCAGGGAGACGCCCTGCAGGGCCTGGATGGGGCCATAGCTGGCGCTGACGTCGCTAACCCTCAGCAAACGATTCTCCCAGGTAGGCCTCGATTACCGTGGGATCGCTGCGCACCTCTTCCGGGGTACCCTCGGCTATGTTGCGCCCAAAGTTGAGGACACAAACGCGATCTGAGATGCTCATGACCAGGTCCATGTTGTGCTCCACCAGGAGGACGGTGACTTTGAGATCGCGGCGGATTGCCTGGATGCGTCGTGCTAGACCCTGAAGGTCCTCGTGGGTGAGGCCGCTGGCGGGCTCGTCCAAGAGGATGAGCTTGGGATTGGCCGCCAGGGCGCGGGCCATCTCCACCTGCTTCTGGACGCCGAAAGGGAGAGCGGCGGCGGGCAGGTCGCGCTGCTCGGCCAACCCCAGCCAGTCGAGGATCTCCAGCGCTGAGCGGCGGAGCTCCCTCTCGTCGCGCTGGGTGTTGGGGAGGAGCCAGCTCAGCGGGTTGCCGCTGGCCCTGCTGTGTTGGCCAGCCAGGACGTTCTCCAGCACGGTCATGCCCCTGAACAGGAGGACGTTCTGGAAAGTGCGAGCGATGCCGACGTTGATCACTCTGTGCGGCGGCTGACGGAGAACGTCAACGCCGCCGAAAGTGATGCTGCCGCCCTCGGGATCGTAGAACCGGCTGATGCAGTTGAAGACGGTGGTCTTACCGGCGCCGTTGGGGCCGATGAGCCCTAGGATCTCGCCCTCGTGGACATCGAAGGAGACGTCTTGAAGGGCGACGATACCGCCGAACTGCTTGGTGAGGGAGCGGACGCTTAGCTGCGACATCTGCCCCCCCTGGGCCCGCGCCTGTCTGCCTGTGGACATACTCAACAATGTTATAGTCCGCGTCGAATGCCAAGCGCAAGGGCGATAGACCGTCTTATGAGGTTCTCACATTCGCGAATGACGATTCTGAGGCGCACACGTGTCGCTTCGCGCCTTCGTTGACCCTTCCCGTATGCAGGGGTAGAATGCGCCCTGACGGAATCCGCCGGAGGCGGATTTCTTGTGTTGGAGGCGCTTTCAGGTGGCGAGGAACGCAGGAGAGATACCCAAGGCCTATGACCCCTCCAAGGTGGAGGGTTCTCTGTACCAGTTCTGGCTGGATAGCGGCCACTTCGTGCCCAGGAGAGACCCCCAGAAGCAGCCGTTCTGCATCATTATGCCCCCTCCCAACGTGACCGGGGAGCTGCACCTGGGCCACGCCCTGACCGTCACCATGGAGGACTGCCTCATCCGCTGGCACCGCATGCGCGGCGACCCCAGCCTCTGGCTCCCCGGCGTCGACCACGCGGGCATCGCCACCCAGAACGTGGTGGAGAGGGAACTGGCCAAAGAAGGGCTGAGCCGCCAAGACCTGGGCCGGGAGAAGTTCGTGGAGCGGGTCTGGCAGTGGGTGAGCAAGTACCGCGGCCTGATCAGCCACCAGCACATGCGTCTGGGTGCATCCTGCGACTGGGAGCGAGAGGTGTTCACCATGGACGAGGGGCCCCAGCGGGCGGTTCGCACCACCTTTGTCAACCTCTATCGTGACGGCCTCATCTACCGCGGCGAGCGGATGATCAACTGGTGCCCCCGCTGTCAGACCGCCTTGTCCGACTTGGAGGTGGAGCACCGCGAGCAGTCCGCCAATCTGTGGTACGTGCGCTATCCCCTCTTGGACGACGCCGGCAGCGTGACCGACGAATACATCGTTATCGCCACTACGCGGCCCGAAACGATCGTCGCCGACGTGGCAGTGGCGGTGAGTCCGCGCGCGGAGCGCTGGCAGAAGATCGTCGGCCGCACGGCGCTGCTCCCCATCATCGAGCGCCACATCCCGATCATCGCCGATGACGCGGTGGACCCGGAGTTCGGCACGGGAGCCCTCAAGATCACCCCGGGCCACGACATTGTCGACCTTGAGATAGGGGAGCGCCACGGCCTGCCGCGCATCGTCTCGGTGGGCCCGGACGGGACGATGAACAAGGAGGCCGGCCCCTACCTGGGGATGGACCGCTTCGAATGTCGAGATGTCATTATCGCCGACCTGGAGCGACTGGGCCTGCTCGAGAGGACGGAGGACTACCACCACGCCATCGGCCGCTGCGACCGCTGCGATACTATCGTGGAGCCCATCGTCAGTGAGCAGTGGTTCGTGCGCACGGAGCCCCTGGCCAGGCCGGCGATCAAGGCTGTGGAAGAGAGACGCATTGAGATCATCCCGCGCCGCTTCGCGCGCGTGTACATGAACTGGATGGAGAACATCCGCGACTGGTGCATCTCTCGTCAGCTCTGGTGGGGACACCGCATCCCCGTCTGGTACTGCGGCGACTGCGGAGAGGTCACCGTGGCCGTGGATGACCCCACCGCCTGCGAGAAGTGCGGCTCCGCCAAGCTGGAGCAGGACCCCGATGTCCTGGACACGTGGTTCTCTTCAGCGCTGTGGCCCCACTCCACTCTGGGCTGGCCCGATGAGACAGATGATCTGCAACTCTTCTATCCAACCTCAGTGCTGGAGACGGGGTACGACATCCTGTTCTTCTGGGTGGCCCGCATGATCATGACGGGG
>CAYFYG010000440.1:0-3250 GCA_964347225.1 uncultured Dehalococcoidia bacterium
ACATACGCCGGGCCTCGCGGCGGTCCATGTGATCCAGCGGATCGAACCCCTTGACCTCGCCGGTGAAGCGGTAGGGGTAGGCGCTGGCGTCGAACTGCGTCACGTAGTCGATTCCAGACCTGCCGTCAACGCAGGCCTGCCAGAATTCCGGGACGGAGTTCCCCAAAGGGGTGATGGCCCCCATGCCCGTGATCA
The DNA here is from genome assembly GCA_964347225.1 of uncultured Dehalococcoidia bacterium. GTDB lineage: Bacteria > Chloroflexota > Dehalococcoidia > SM23-28-2 > RBG-16-64-32 > DAOUMF01. The sequence continues at coordinate 196 of CAYFYG010000440.1, forward strand.
CCACGCGCCTCCCGTTCCAGCCTGCCATGTGGAGCACCTCCCAGACGCTAGCCTACAGCCGCCGCAGTCCCCCCAGGTGGGCCCGTCCCTCCGCCGCCACAAACAGCGAACCTGCCAGACATATTACTGCTTTGTCATCCGCTGCCGCCATCGTTTTTGCCAGCGCTTCCGCCACTTCTTCTCCCGCTTCGATCTCGACGCCGGCTTCCAGGAAGGCCGTCGCTATCTCCTGCGGCCTCATCGCCCGTGGGTGGTTGGCCCGGACGGCCACCGCACGGCGAGCGATGGGGGCCAGCTCCTGAGCTACTCCGGTCAGGTCTTTGCCGGCCGATGAGCCTACTATCAGGAACACACTGTTGCAGGAAAGGTAATCCGTTAAGCTCTCCCTCAGGCACCGCGCCGCATCGCGGCTGTGGGCGCCGTCGGCGACCACGACGGGGTGGTGGCTCAGCACCTCCATCCGTCCAGGCCACGATACGCTGGCCAGCCCCTTTTCGATAGCTTCGTTGTCTATCGGCAGGCCGCGTTCCCTCAGGATGTCGGCGCAGGCCACGGCGGTGGCGGCGTTCTCGATCTGATGCCGGCCCAGGAGGGGCAGTCGCAGATGGAGAGCGCTGCGGGGCCCGTCCAGCCGGAAGGTCTGCCCGCCGAGGTCGTGCGATACCCGACGCCAGGAATAGCTCTCGGCGACATCCGTGGTCGGGCAGCCCGCATCCCCGGCGGCCCTGGCGATGACCTGCCGCCCATCCGCGTGGGGCTGAGGTCCGATTACGACGGTGGAGCCGGGCCGGATGATGCCCGCCTTCTCGGTTGCGATCTTCTCCACCGTGTCGCCCAGCACGTCTGTGTGCTCTAGACCGACGGCGGTGACGGCGCACACCTCCTTGGTCTCCAATACGTTGGTGCTGTCGACACGGCCGCCCAGGCCCACCTCCAGCACCTGGCAGTCGACGGCGTGCTCCCGGAAGGCGAGGAACGCGAGCGCCGTCAGCAGGTCAAAGGTCACCAGGCTGCGGCCGCCCGGCAGGGGCCCCACAGCCTGTTCCGCTTCCCGGAGGGCGGTCGTGAGGCGGGCCCACTCGTCCTCTGTCAGAGGCCTGCCATCGATTCGGACTCGCTCCGTGTAGCTATGGAGGTGGGGGCTGGTGAACAGGCCCGTACGCAGCCTTGCGGCCCGAACGATGCTCTCGATCATCGCCGCCACGCTCCCCTTCCCCTTGCTGCCAGCGATGTGCACGGTGCCGCGCCCCAGGTGTGGGTCGCCCAGGCGGCCCAGCAGCGATAGTACCGGCCCCACATCCGGCCGCTCCTGGAAGCGACCGCTGCGCTCGAAGTCCGCGAATGACAGGAGGTAGTCGATAGACCGTCGGTAGTCCATTGAGAGTCGCGGCCGGGCTAGCCGCGGTGGAAGTCGGGCTGCCGCTTCTCCAGGAACGCCTTCACGGCCTCCTTGAAGGCGGGCCGCTGCGTCGCTGCGGCGAACTCCCTGTCCTCACGCTTGAGCACCTCTCCGATATCCCCTTCGCCAAGATGGGCCCAGGCCATGCTCTTGATGACCTTGAGCGACTCCGCCGGGTTGAAGGCGATCTCCGCTGCCGTCTCCATGGCGACGTCCATGAGCTGCTCGTGGGGTACGACCCGGTTGACGAGGCCGATGCGTCCCGCTTCGGCGGCGTCGATGATGCGTCCCGAGAGCATCAGCTCCAGGGCCTGGCTGACGCCGACGATCTGACCCAGGATACGGGTGCTGGCCAGCTCCGGCAGGACCCCGACCCGCACGAAGCGCATCGACAGGCGCGCCTGGTCGGAAGCGATCCGCACATCGCAGGGGAGGGTCATGGTGAGCCCCACGCCGATAGAGAGGCCGTTGATGGCGCAGATCACGGGCTTGGAGCGCTGGACGAAGTGGACCCAGTTCTCTTCCGGCCGCTCACGCCGAGGCTGTTCGCCCCGTTCCCGGGCCTCGATCTCGCTGTCCCAGCCTCGGATGTCGGCGCCGGCGCAGAAGGCGCGCCCGCTCCCCGTGAGGAGCGCGACGCCGACGTCCGGGTTAGCGTTGAACGCCTCGATCGCCTCTCGCACTTCCCCGAACATTGCGTCGCTGAAGACGTTCAGGCGGTCCGGCTTGTTGAACGTGATTACGCCAACGCGGTCGCGCTGCTCGGTGAGGATGTACTCCTGGGGCATGGCCTACCTCCGCTCTCTGTTCGCTCCTTCTCGCGGCGCGATTATAGCACTGGAAGCCTGCCGTCTCCAGACGCGCGCCCCTATAATGGGATTGTGTCGGAGCCACCTCTACCCACCCGCGCCCAGGACAGGCGCCGTCTGGACGCCCTGCTCTCCCGCACGTGGGCCCTCGCCGAGGAGAAGGATCATCCGCTGGGCCGGCTTCAGGGGCTTACCCTCGGCAGCTACCGACTGCTCACCTTGCTGGGGCCCAGGAACAACGTAGGCGCTCGCTACTTCCAGCTCCTCCTTGTCGATTCCGCCGCTCACATGGCTCAGGACGCCGTGGCCTTCGGCCTGCACAACGCGGGGCCCTTCCCCGGCTACAACTGGGCGGAGGTCTTCCGCTACGAGGCGGAGCCGCGGTTCCTTGGCGAGACAGCGGAGCTGCGGTCGGCGGGACTGGAGGAGCCGCTATTCCAGGCTCTGTCCGATCTGGTGCCCGCCGGGGGCCATCTGATGGTAGAGTACGAGTCCTCCTGCCAGAAGGAGAGCGGGCGTATCCTGAGCTTGGGCTACCCTCCTGTCACCTCACCTCTGGGCTACGTCCTCTTCTCGGTGGGCTGTCGCTCCTTCCGCGACTGGTACATCTCGGAGGGCGGTCGCGAGGGGCCGCGCAAGCTCCAGGGCTTCAAACCTCTGAACGAAGCGTTGGCTGTGGAGAGGACGGCTACGCTGCGGCGGCAGGTGGAGGCCTGCCTGGCCCGACCGGAAAGCCCTCAGCACGGCTCCTACGGCCGCACCGCTCGCCGCCTAGCGAAGACGGTGCTGGAGGCCCTCGTGAGGGAACAGGGGCTGGGGAACAGGTAACGAGACTCGGCCTCTCCTT
>CAYFYG010000441.1:0-2857 GCA_964347225.1 uncultured Dehalococcoidia bacterium
GCCACTGACCACTGAGGAACTGGACGCACTGCGGGCGATTACCACCCCGACCATCTGCAACGCCATCGAGACGTTCAAGGTCCGGCCCCGGAGCGAGGGGTTCATGGACAGCACGATCAGGTGTCGCTTTCCGGAGCTGGGAGCCATGGTGGGCTATGCCGTCACGGCGACGATACGGGCCCGCGAGCGTCCGCGGCAGGCGCCGGCGCCCTGGGACATGTGGTTGGAGATGGAGAAGGTCCCGAAACCGTGCGTCGTGGTCATTGAGGACCTGGACTACCCCGATCCCGTCGGCTCCTACTGGGGCGAGGTCAACGGCAGCATCCACCAGGGCCTCGGGGCGATAGGCACGGTGACGAATGGGGGCGTACGAGACCTGCCGGAGGTGCGCGCTACCGGCTTCCACTTCTTCTCGTCCTGCGTGCTGGTTTCGCACGCCTACGTACACCTGGTGGAGGTTGGCACGCCGGTCAGCGTGGGAGGTCTGACGGTCAACCCCGGGGACCTGCTCCACGGGGACGAGCACGGCGTCACAAGCATTCCGCTGGAGATCGCCCGCGAGGTGCCGAAGGCGGCGGAGGGGGTGGAGGCACGAGAGCGGATGATCATCGACTTCGCGCGCTCGTCGGAATGCACGGCGGACGGCCTCAAAGAGTTGTTCCAGTCGGGCAGGTGATCGAACGGCCACGGCCGCGCCCGCCGTGACGCTGGGCGTAGGCTGTAGTCGGGCTGCTATGCCCTCGCGTTGAGGCGGGCGAACGCTCGCCTGTTGTTCTTGTAGATGTTGAGGAACTCGCCGAAGAGCTCGTCGTAGATCTTCCGGTTGTCAGGGTTTGGCTCGAACGTCTCGATGATCTTGACGCGATCGGGGATGTCATCAAAGGTGATGTATCTCAGGGCAGCCGAGGCGGCAAAGGCGGCGCCACGAGCGTTTGCCAGTCGGGGCTCCTCGACCTGTCGAATCGTCCGATCGAGGATGTCGGCGTGGATCTGGCACCACAGGCTCGACTTGGCGCCGCCGCCGATGAAGTTGATCCCGTCGAGCCGCCCCTTGACGAACTTTTCCATGCTCCGGTGCATCCATCTCGTGTTGTATGCGACGCCCTCAAACACCGCCCTGATCATGTGCTCCCGTGTTGTGGTGAGCGACTGATTGAAGAAGCCGCCGCGCACCCTGTGGTCCTCGACGGGCGTTCGCTCGCCGTTGAGCCAGGGCGTGAAGATCAGCTTGCCGCTGCCGGCCGGCACGCGCTCGGCTATCCGATTGAAGGTATCCAGGACATCGTCTGGCGTGGCGCCCGCCGACAGTTCGTCGTCGGCAAAGAAGATGTTGTCCCTCAGCAATGTCAGGCAGCCGCCGGCGGTCTCCTGTTCCGTGGCCGCCCAGTAGCGCCCCGGGATTCCCGACGGCAGCGAAGTGATGCTGTTACCGAGGTCCGTTCTCTTGAATGGGACGTGGCACGTCAGCCAAGACGACGTGCCGACATAGAGGTGCGGCTCGAAGTCCCGCACAGCGCCCGAGCCAATGGCAGCCGACGCCGTGTCGCCAGTCCCCATCACCACCTGTACGTCCTCCCCTAACCCGAACTCCTTGGCGATCTCGGCGGTGATCGGTCCCAGTACCGCGCCGGTCGGCTTCAGGTCAGGCAGCTTCTCCCGGTCAACGCCCGTGAGGGCGATCAGCTTGTCGACGTACGTGACGCTGGAGAGATCGCGATTGTCCGTCACCCAGTGGCCGGTAATCGAGTCGTAGGACGCCGCGAATTTGCCGGTGAGCCGCATGTTCAGATAGTCCATCGGCTCCAAGAACTTGAAGGTCTGCTGATAGACATCGGGGCGTTCGTTCTGGATGTAGAGAATGTGGCCAATGGAGTCCTTCCCCGTACGCGATGGGACGCCACCCGTCAGCCTCAGCCACCGCCACAGCTTCACCGCGCCGTAGCCGGCGACGTTGGGAAAGCCCGCAGTGATGCGCTTGGCGTACCTTGCCCCCCGGGTGTCCATCCAGATCATGGCGTTCGTCAGGTGATTGCCGTCGCGGTCAACGGGGACGGTGCCCATCCATTGCGTCGTCAGGCTTATCGCTACGACGCTGTCGGCAGGAACGAGGCCTCTGGCCAGCAGTCTCTTCGCCGCCGTCGTGATGGCGCGCCACCAATCAGCGGGATCCTGTTCCGCGCCGCCGTCGGGGAAAAGGAGGAGCTCGGTCTTTTCGAATTCATGGCCGGCGATCTCGCCATCCGTGGAAACGAGAGCGACCTTAGGCCCGCCAGTACCGAGGTCGACGGCAAGGATGTACTTGGGGCTCTCCCCTGCCATCCCTAGTTCGCCCTCAATAGTCCACGATCGCTAGTCATAGGCATGCCAGCACCTGGTCATGGAGCAGACCGTTGCTGGCCACGGCGTTGCCCCCGCGAATCGTGCGTTGGCCCTGCCAGTCAGTGAACCGGCCCTTGGCCTCCTCGATTATGGGCAGCAGGGCGGCACAGTCCCAGACGTGCATGAGTGGGTCGATCATGACGTCCGCCCGTCCCGTCGCGACCAGCGCGTACCCGTAGCAGTCCCCCCAGGTCCTGGCCGGGCCGGCAGTCTGCCCAAGTCGGTTCAGGGCTGTGGACAGGCTCGGTTCCGATTCGATGTCCGTTCCCGTGGTAAGACAGACGGCATCGCTGAGCTCGGACGTGTTCGAGACCCGCGCCCGCCGACCGCGCCAGTGGCAACCTTCCGCCCTTGCGGCCGCAACCGTCTCCCTGAGCGCCGGGAGATGGATGACTCCAACGAGAGGCTCGTCGTCTTGTTCCACGCCGATGAGAACGCCGTAGAGGGGCACGCCGTGGACAAACGAGAAGGTGCCATC
>CAYFYG010000442.1:0-4517 GCA_964347225.1 uncultured Dehalococcoidia bacterium
CCGAAGTGGGTAGCCGGGTTGATGGTGGCCAACTGGACGGCGCGGACGGGATCCAGGCCGAGGCGCACTGCCTTGCGCACCACCGCGTCGATGTCTCCGTCCTGGAGCAGGTCGCGGCAGGAGCGGTCGTCCACGACCAGCAGGCAGCGGGAATAGGTCCGATTCGTCACCAGGGGCAGCAGCTCTTCCAGGTTCTTCTCAGAGGTGCCCTCGCGGATCATCACGTACATGCCGCGCCCTAGCTTCTCGCGGGCTTCTGCGAGGCTCGTGCACTCGTGGTCGGAGCGGGGCCCGGCTACGAGGTAGGCGTTCAGGTCAACACCGCCCAGACCGGGGGCATGCCCGTCCACGACCTTGCCACGCTCTCGCGCGGCGGCCACCTTGTCCAGGCAGCGGGCATCACCAGCGATGGTCCCTGGGAAGTTCATCAGCTCTCCGAGACCGAGGGCCTCAGGCCAGGAAAGGGCGACCGCCACGTCCCTAGCGTCGAGGGTCGCGCCGGCCGTCTCCAGATGTGTGGCGGGAACGCAGGACGGCACCATCAGGAACACATCGAGGGGCAAAGCCACCGCCTCATCCAAGAAGTCCCGGATCGCCTGGAGCCCGCCCACATTCGCCAGTTCGTGCAGGTCGGTGACGACGCTCGTGGTGCCGTGAGGGAGGACGGCGCGGGCGTATTGCGGCAGGCTCAGGAAGGAGCTCTCGATGTGGGTGTGTCCGTTGATGAAGCCGGGCAGAAGATAGGCGCCGTCAAGACGGACGGTCTCGGCGGCCCGGTAGCCCTGGCCGATGCCGGCGATGACGCCCTCGGCGATGACCACATCCCCCTCCTCCACCTCGCCGCTGAAAACGTTGACCGTGCGACCCCCGGCCAGCAGGAGATCGCCAGCGACCTCCCCCCTTGCTACGGCTATCACCCTCTGTCTATCCACGCCTACCCGTCCTCCAGAACCCAGATGTCCGGCAAGTAGCGGTAGTCCTCACCGCAGTCTATGCCATAGCCCACAACGAAGCCGTCCGGGACGGAGTGGCCCAGGTAGTCTACGGCATCAGGTTCGTCGGCCAGGAGGCTTCGCCTGGCGAGCAGGGCACAAACGCGCAGGCTGGCAGGCGAACGGCGCATGAGATGGCGCCGCAACTCGTGCAGGGTGAGGCCGCTGTCCGCGATGTCGTCCACCAGGAGGACATGCCGACCAGTGATATCGGTCGTGATATCACGGACGAACTGCACGTTGCCGCTACTGGCCCGGCCGGGGCCGTAGCTGGAGACCGTGATGAAGTCCACCTCCAGCGGCCTGTTCACTTCGCGGACGAGGTCGGCGAGGAAGACGAATGCCCCCTTGAGGACGCCAACGAGGACGGGGCGCTTGTCTGCGTAGTCCACGCGGATGCGGGCCGCCAACCTCTGAACGGTGTTCCGCACCTGACGGGAAGAAAGGATGCGCTTCAAGACTGACTCACAATGTTCTCGCCCACGGCTATTGTACCTCGCAAGGGCGCCACGGCACGCGCGGTGCTGCGTGGGCTCCAGGTGGGCTGCCCGTGGGGGAAAACCCCACACGGGGGAGCAGCGTGCCCGATTGACGGGGAATTTGCGGCTGTGTATAAGGTGGCCTGGGAAGCGTAGGAGGCGGGAACGGCTCCGTCCCGCCGTGAGGGAGCGGAGATGGATACTGCGAGGACGAACTGGGATGCTATAGTCATCGGCTCTGGCCTCGGCGGGCTGACGGCGGCCGCCTACCTGGCGACCAACGGGCTGAGAACGCTGGTGCTGGAACAGCACTTCATCGCCGGCGGCAACTGCCACGTGTTCCGCCGCAAGCGTCTGTACGAGTTCGACGTTGGGGTACACTACGTCGGCGACTGCGGCCCGGAGGGCATCATCCCCACCGTGCTGCGCGGCCTGGGGCTCGAGGGGAAGATCGAATTCCTGGAGATGGACCCGGACGGGTTCGACACCCTCATTTTCCCTGATTTCACGTTTCGGGTTCCCAAGAGCTGGGAGCGTTATCGCGAGCGGCTGGTGGAGACCTTTCCGGACGAGGAGACGGGCCTCCACCGATGCGTGGATGTCCTGGAGAAGGTCGCCCAGGAGGGCAGGGAGATGACGCGGACCCCGACGCCGGAGGACGTAGCCGCAATGCCCCGGCGGTGGCCCACGCTCCTCCAGTGGGGCTTTCGCACCTTGGCCCAGCTGTATGACGAGTGCGCCTTGACCTCCCGACCGAGGGCGGTTATCGCTGGCGAGTGCGGCACATACGCCATGCCTCCTTCGCGCACGCCCGTCCTGCTTCACGCAAGCCTCCTGGATCACTACCTTCAGGGTGCCTACTATCCCAGGGGTGGCGGCCAGGTGCTGGTAGGCCATGTGGTGAACGTGATCCGCTCCCATGGGGGCGAGGTGAGAACCCGCCAGCGCGTGCAACGGATCATGGTGGAAGAAGGCAAGGTGCGCGGCGTGGAGATGGCCTCGGGCGAAGTGCATGAGGCATCGGTGGTTGTCTCCAACGCCGACCTGAAGCGAACGCTTCTGGACCTGGTAGGCGAGGAGCACCTCAGCCCCGCGACGGCCGAGCGCACGAAGTCGTTCCGCATGGCCCTGCCCCTCTTCTGCGTTTATCTGGGGCTCGACATAGACCTGCGCGAGCGTGGCATCCCTAACTCGAATCTCTTCGTGTTTGATACCTATGACCTTGAGGGCATTCATGAGGACTGTTACGAGGGGCGACTGCCCCCAAACCTGTCAATGTTGATGACCATCGCCTCCATCAAGGACCCCCACAGCCGCAATATCGCGCCGGAAGGTCACTCAAACCTCCAGCTAATGACCCTCGTCCCACCGCACTACCGACTATGGGGGCTCCGCGAGGGGCCCGCCCGCGGGGAGAAGTACCGCCGGACCCCCCAATACGAGGCCGTGAAAGAGCAGGTTGTGGAGGCGCTCATCGCTCGCGCTAGCGAGGTCATCCCTGGTCTCGCGGACCACATCATCTGGAAGGAAGCAGCCAGCCCCATCACTCAGGAGCGCTACACACTATCGACAGGGGGCACCTCTTACGGCATCGAGATGGCGCCCGATCAGTTCGGGCCGAGCCGTCCAACGGCGGGCACGGAGATCGGTGGGCTGTACCTGACGGGCGCGAGCACTCAGTCGGGCCACGGCGTGGCGGGAGTAATGATCTCCGGTGTGGTGGCCGCCGGGGCTATCCTCGACACGAACCTAATGAAGCGTATCCGTGAGGGAGAGGTCTTCGGACAACCGGAGCTGCTGCCGGAGACGGGCCCGGACTGGGATCCCTGGCGGGCCTCCTTCTAGCCCACGACCGCGAGAGACGGGTAGCCCAGGACGGGCCAGCGCGCGGGCGGAGACCATTGCTGCCATCGAGCCATAGGCGCGAGTTGCCCTGGCCGATCGTGGCTGTCCGCTGTCGTGAGTCAAAATCGACGAAAAGCTGTTGAGCCTGCTGCCGCTTGCACTTCTTTTGTGATAGCATGCACAGGGCGGGCCCAAGTCCCCAGAGGAGGGATTCCGCCATGGGCGAAGACTCGCTAACCGTCACCGACAACCGCACGGGTAAGACGTTCGAACTCCCCATCACTGATGGGACAGTCCGGGCGATGGACTTCCGTCAGATGAAGGTGTCCGATGATGATTTCGGGCTGATGACGTACGACCCGGCGTTCACGAATACCGCATCCTGCCGCAGCGCCGTAACCTTCATCGATGGCGACCGCGGCATTCTCGAATACCGCGGCTATCCTATCGACGTGCTGGCTGAGAAGTGCACGTTTCTGGAAGTCGCATATCTGCTCGTATACGGCGAACTGCCCACACGGGCCCAGTTGAACGCGTGGACCAACGACATCACGCACCACACTTACGTCCACGAGAGCATTAAGAAGTTCATGGACGGCTTCAACCACGACGCCAACCCCATGGGCATGCTCGTAGGCACGCTGGGGGCCCTGTCCACCTTCTACCCCGATGCATCAAACATCGCTGACCCGGAGTCGCGGGAGTTGCAGTCGCGTCGGCTGATCGCCAAGGTTCCGACGATCGCGGCCTACGCCTACCGCCACAGCCTTGGCCTCCCCTACGTGTATCCGGACAACGAACTGAGCTATCCGGGCAACTTCCTGTCCATGATGTGGAAGATGGCCGAGCCGAAGTACAAGCCAGACCCAGTGCTGGAGAAGGCGTTCGACATTCTGTTCATCCTGCACGCAGACCACGAGCAGAACTGCAGCGCCAACGCCATGCGGGCGGTGGGCAGCTCGCAGGTGGACCCGTTCTCGGCGGCGGCGGGAGCAGCGGCAGGTCTGTACGGGCCGTTGCACGGGGGCGCCAACGCCGCGGTGCTGAGGATGCTAACCGATATCGGCGACAAGAAGCGGGTCCCGGAGTACGTGAAGCGGTTCAAGGGCGGCGAAGACCTGCTCTGGGGGTTCGGGCACCGGGTCTACAAGAACTACGACCCCAGGGCGAAGATCGTGAAGCAGACGGCCGACGCTGTCTT
>CAYFYG010000443.1:0-2816 GCA_964347225.1 uncultured Dehalococcoidia bacterium
AGCCAGCCGTCGTAGAAGGTCGGGCACGGGAACGACTGTGAAAACGGCGCATCAGCGACGTCCATGTCCCACGAGCCCGTCTGCAGGTCGTACCGCCAGTTCCAGTTCACCCTGTGGAAGGTGCCCTCGGCGTCGTCGCCGCCAAACAGGAACACGTAGCGGTCTTCATAGACGGGGTAGAACTTCCCGAGCTTGCTCCGAGCGGCTGGCAGCTCGTCCAGGACTGTCCATTCGTCGGCGTCGATGTCATACATCTGCACGAATGCACTGCAACCGGTGTGCGCTTCCGTCTTGCCGCCGAAGCAGTAGATCTTGTCGGCGTAGAGTGTCCATCCGGCACCATGCACGGCGTGCGGCATAGGGGCTAGTTCACCGTTGAAGCTGCTGTACCACCGGTCCTCGTTGATGCTGTAGACGGTCGTGTCATCGACGGTGTAGGCGTCTTCAACCTTACCGCCGATTGCCCACAGGAACCGGCCTTCGCTTGTTCTCGCAGACATCGTACTCCTCCTCCCGGAGTCCGCCGGTTAGTCTACCAGTGCCATCAAAGCATATTCCATAGTAGCCTGGCTGTCCGGCACCGCTGGCGGGCCGGCGGGAGGCGATAGACAGCGCTCCGTGCCAAGTCCGAGACCTGGGCGTGCCCGGCGGCCAGCAGATGCCGCACGGGAAGATCAGGAGTCTCGTTGTGCAGCGCCGATCACAGTCTTGCGTTGGCTGGTTGCCGGGGGACAGGTCGGCCCGTCCACACTTCGACCGCAGCTTCCGCCGCCGGTGTGTCCGGAGCGTTGGCCCGTCGCAGGAGGCTAGGTGAGGCTGCGTGCGAACGTTGTTAGAGGGGTGCACCCCTCCTCGGTCACCAGGACCGTATCCTCTACCCGGACGCCGAACGACCCTGTGTAGAGCCCGCAGTTACCGACCGAAATCACCGTGCCCGGCCGCAGGGGGACGGCCTCCGCTTCGCCGTGGAAGAACGCATGGCCCGACGGCAGAGGCGCCTCCTCGAACTCGATTCCCACGCCGTGGATCGGCGGCCCGAAGATATGATCCGCATGGCCTGCCGCCCTCAACGGCTCATGGATGGCCGCTTCCAGCTCCTGCATCGTCGCGCCTGCCCGCACCTTCCCTATCGTCTCTTGCTGGGCTGACAAGTACAGGTCATAGGCTTCTTGCTGGGCCGGACCCGGCTTGCCAACGCACACCGTCCGACACATGTCGGCACTGTAGCCGTGACAGACCGGGTGCAAGTCGATCATCACCAGGTCGCCTTCTTCGATTCGGCGGTAGCTGGGCAGTCCGTGGGCGATATTGGTGCGGGGGCCGGAAGCGACGTAGGTCCGGAAGAAGTCCTCCGCCCCTGCCTTGCGCATCGCCAGCTCCGCCTCGCCCGCTACCTCGATCTCACTCGCCCCCGGCCGGGCGTTCTCGATGGCCGTTGCCATCCCCGCCTCGGCGACCTTGGCTGCTCCCCGCATGAGATCCACTTCCGCCGGGCTCTTGAGCATGCGCAGCTCCGAGAGCAGGTGCGTAGCGTCAACGGCGGAGGCGGTGGACGGTACGGCATGCGGGTGCGTGAACATGGCATGCATCGACATCGTGAGGAACGTGTGCTCCAGGCCTACCGTGGCCTCTTGCACCTCAAACTCCTCGAAGAAGCGATTGATGGAGTGGAGCATGCCCACCTCGTCCTCGAAGCCCACGATCTTGTCGAAGCGAGCCGCCTGGGACACGTCGCCGACGTCCGTAGAGGGCACGCCCAGCGCAACCCGCCCGTCCCGAGTCACAATGGCGTAAGCGCAGAGCCGCCCGTCACCGGTCAGGTAGAACATGTTGGCTGGCTTGGAGAGGAGGAGCGCATCGATGCCCGCCTCCTCCATCAACCGGCCCGCCTTTTCCACACGTCCCTCGTCGTCAGTCATGTGTCACCTCCTCATGCCAGCCACGCCAGACGCGGACGCCCGCGACTTGCCCCGCACAATCCCGATTATACGTGGTAGCCCAAGACTGCAGCTGGCAGCCGCGCGCCGCAGCGGCCAGCCCGCCGAGCGGCGCCAACGCCTACTCGCAAGGATGAGCGGCTTGGAGCCCAACCCTAGCCCCACTGCCTCCCTCTCCTCGGGCGGTAGCCCCAAGCTCGAACCTCTCGGGAGGCTGAGAGCCTCCCGGCTGGGCGTGTGTTGTCATCGCGGCTGCGGATAGCTCAAGTCTCCGACGGCCCATATGGGGGGCTGCGATGAGATTCCGGGGGATAGGCTGCTTGAAGGCGCTTCTGATTTCGGGGGAGCCGCAGAGGGTCTCAGGTTGAAGCTGTCGGTGGACGCAGACCAGCGGGGCTATTTCGGCGGCTTGAATGCCTTTGAAGGGTGCCCGCAAGCTCATCCAGTCGCGCTAGCTGCGGCTTCGCCCTCCTTGGGGGCTTCCTGCGGGGGCTCGTAGGCCAGCACTCGTAGAAGCGCTGCCACCACCTCCGGGTCGAACTGCGTCCCCCTGTTGGCCATGATCTCCTCCACCGCCACCGCGTGGGAGCGGGCGTCCCGGTAGGGCCGGTCCGACGTGATGGCGTCGAAGGCATCGGCCACGGCGAAGATAAGGGCGCCGCGCGGGATCTCGTCGCCGTGGAGCCCCCTTGGATAGCCGCTGCCATCGTAGTGCTCGTGGTGGGCCCGCACGACTTCCGCGGCGCCTTGCAGGCTCTCTACCTGCCGGAGCATGCTCCACCCGGTGTCCGGGTGCTGCCTCATCTGCTCCCACTCCTCCTGGTTCAGGGAAGTCGATTTGTACAGGATGGAGCTGGGTACCGCGAACTTGCCGACGTC
>CAYFYG010000444.1:0-3903 GCA_964347225.1 uncultured Dehalococcoidia bacterium
GGCCACCAGCCCCGGAGGAAGACCCGGCATCTCGCCATACCGACCCCGGATGCCTTCTTCGTCCACTGCCATCCCGCCGCCGCCTCCGCCGTCGCCGTCGCCTCCGAAGACCCCGGACAGCGCAAACACCAGCAGGATCACCAGAGCTATGAACACCACCGTCCCGCCGATAATGAACGGGGCCGGGTCGCGCTGCGTCCTGACCCGCAACAGTCGGTCGAACGGGCCTTCCGGCCTGGGCAGGTCCCGCCGCGGTGGTCTCTCTCTGGGCGGTTGATCGCGGGGCGGAAATCGTCGCATCTCTTAGCCTTGTGGACCGTCCCGACAGGCGACGCATGCGCCCCGTCGGACAGTCACGCGCGGATTGTATCACAGCCCTCGTTCTCAGCAAAGCCGCGCAACCCTGCCGCTTTACAGCCCCTTGACACCTGCCCTATAATGGTTGCCGGAAGGAACGCGAACTCCTGCTCGACTGAGGGTTCAAGCCCCCAGTCTCTTTTTTCGATGATTGGCAGGGAGTGATAGCCATGGCAAGTAAGCCCGTCCCCCTCACCAAACAAGGCTTGGCCAAGCTCCAGCAGGAGCTGGACCATCTCATCAACGTACGCCGTGCTGAGGTGGCGCAGCGCATCCATGATGCCAAGGAGATGGTCGGCGCCCAAAATACCCCCGAATACGAGGACGCCCGCAACGAGCAGGCCTGGGTGGAGGGCCGCATCCTCACTCTGGAGACTATCATCCAGAACTCCGTCGTCATCGAGGAAGCACGTGACCACCAGCACGTCAGCCTCGGCTCTAGGGTCACCGTCCAGAACGATAAGGGCGAGAAAGAGCGCTATACGATCGTCGGCTCCGCCGAGGCCGACCCCAAGGAGCACCGCGTGAGCAACGAGTCCCCGGTGGGCCAGGCCCTCCTCGGCAAGTCCGTCGGCACCGAGGTCAAGGTGGAAGCCCCCGCCGGCACCCTGCGCTGGACCATCATTAGGATCAGCTAGCGGCCAGCAACCGCGAACGGTAAAATCAGGCGGGGTGCCAACCGGGCCCCGCCTGAAAGCTTTGTAGGGCCGTCCATGGGCGAAGAAGAGATCGTAGCGCTGCGAACCGCCAAGCTGGAACGCCTCCGCTCCCGCGGCATAGACCCTTATCCCGCCCGCTTCCTCCCCTCTCACACCACCCAGCAGGCCGTCGACCTCCTGGAGGGACGAAACGAGTGCCCCGACCCCGTCACCCTCGCGGGCCGCGTCACCGCCATGCGCCACATGGGCAAGGCTACGTTCATCGACCTCCACGACAGCTCCGGCCGCATCCAGACCTACGTCAAGGAGGACACCGTCGGTCCGGAGAGCTACGAGACCCTGCGCGACCTCGACCTGGGTGACTTCCTGGGCGTCCGCGGACCCTTGTTCTACACCAAGACCGGCGAGCCCACCGTCCAGGTGCAGCAGCTCACCGTCCTCGCCAAAGCCCTGCGCCCGCCCCCGGAGAAGTGGCACGGCCTCCAGGACGTCGAGGTGCGCTACCGCCAGCGCTACCTGGACCTCGTGGCCAACCCCCAGGTCCGAGAGGCCTTCCTCGCCCGCTCCCGCATCATCAGTGCCATACGCCGCTTCCTCGACGGACGCGGCTTCCTGGAGGTGGAGACACCTGTCCTCCAGCCCGCTGCCGGCGGCGCCGCCGCCCGCCCCTTCGTCACCTACCACAACGCCCTCGACCGCCACCTCTACCTCCGCATCGCCCTCGAACTCTACCTCAAGCGCCTGGTCATCGGCGGCTACGATCGCGTCTACGAGATCGGCCGCATCTTTCGCAACGAGAGCGTCTCCGCCAAGTGGAACCCCGAGTTCACTATGCTGGAGTCCTACCAGGCTTACGCCGACTACAACGACGTCATGGACATGGTGGAGGAGATGATCGCCACCGTCGCCCGTGAGGTCCTCGGCACCACGACCGTCGCCCATGGCGACGCAGAGATCGACTTCGCCCCACCCTGGCCCCGCATCACCCTTCGCGACGCCATCAAGCAGTACACCGAGGTCGATTTCGAGGAGCACCCGGACGTGGAGTCCATGCGGGAGGCCGCCGCGTCCTGCGGCGTCGCGGTGGACGAAAAGTGGGGTCGCGGCAAGCTCATCGACGAGCTTCTCTCCGCCAAGGTGGAGCCCAACCTCATCCAGCCCACCTACCTTCTGGACTACCCCCTCGAGCTATCCCCACTGGCCAAGCGCAAGCCCGACAACCCGCGCCTCGTGGAGCGCTTCGAGCTGTTCATCGCCGGCCGCGAAGTCGGCAACGCCTACTCCGAGCTCAACGACCCCCTGGAGCAGCGAGAGCGCATGCTCCGCCAGGCCCGCCTGCGCGCGGCCGGCGACGAGGAGGTAGAACTGGCCGACGAGGAGTTCCTCATCGCCCTGGAGCACGGCATGCCCCCCTGTGGCGGCCTTGGCATCGGCGTCGACCGCCTCGTCATGGCGCTCACCGGCCAACCCTCCATCCGTGAGGTCATCCTCTTCCCGCACCTGCGCGAGAGAGGCCAGCCGTGACCGACCGCGCCCCGGTCCGTCATTTCACCGCCACCGGTTTCGTCGTCCAGGGAGACCGCACCCTCCTCCACTGGCACAAGCGCCTCCACCAGTGGATGCCCCCCGGCGGCCACATCGAGCCCCATGAAGACCCCGTCCAGGCCGTCCTGCGCGAGATCCGCGAGGAGACGGGCGTGAGCACCGAGATCATCCCCTCCGCCCCCCCCTTGCCTTTCGCCTACCCCGGCCAGGTGGAGCCCCCGTATGCCATCCTCCTCGAGGACAGTGCCGAGCCCGGCGAGCCCCACCAGCACATCGACCTCATATACTTCTGCCGCCTGCTGGACAGCCTGCCCGCCGAACGGCGGGGGGACGCCCACGATCGGCCCGCCAGCGACTTTCACTGGGTGGACGAGGCCACCCTGCATGCTAACCAGCCACTGGACCTCGCCGCCTGTCCCCCGCGGCGGATCCCCATCGCCGAGGATGTCCGCCTCCTCGCCCTCAAGGCCATCGAGACCGCCCGCCGCAGTCCAGACCCCGGTTCTGCGCTGTAGGTCCTGTCCATGCTATCCACCCAGTTCATCCGCGAGAACGTCGAAGAGGTCCGTCGCGGCCTCGCCCGCCGCGGCGCCACCGACGCCCCCCTCGACGGCATCCTCGCCCTCGACGCAGAGCGCCGCCGCTCCCTCCAAGAGGTGGAGTCCATCCGCTCCGAGCGCAACGCTCTCTCCAAGGAAATCGGCGAACTGGCCCGCCTCAGCAAGACCGCCGACACAAAAGAGGCAAAGCGCGCCGACCAGCGCCGCTCCGACCTGGTGGCCCGCTCCTCCTTGCTCGGCGTCAAGCTCGATGGCCTCGAGGAGGAACTCCGCGATCTGGAAGCCCGCCTACGCGCGCTGCTCCTCAAGATGCCCAACCTGCCTTCCGACTCCGTTCCCGAGGGCCCCGACGAATCCGCCAATGTGGTGCTCAGAACCGAAGGAGAGCCCATCGAGCCCACCTTCCACAAGCCCCACTGGGAGCTTGGCCCAGCCCTGGATATCATCGATTTCGAGCGCGGCTCCAAGCTCGCCGGCTCCCGCTTCTACGTCCTCAAGGGCGCGGGCGCCCGCCTCCAGCGCGCCCTCATCGCCTTCATGCTCGATCTCCACCTCCGCGACGGCCGCTACACCGAGCTCTATCCCCCGGCCATGATCAAAGAGGAGAACATGCTGGCCGCGGGCCAGCTCCCCAAGTTCGCCGACAACCTGTACCACGACGCCGAGGAGGACTACTGGTTCGTCCCCACCGCCGAGGTACCCCTCACCAGCATCCACCGCGACGAGATCCTGGAGCCGGACACGCTCCCCCTCAACTACGTTGCCTACACCCCCTGCTTCCG
>CAYFYG010000445.1:0-1886 GCA_964347225.1 uncultured Dehalococcoidia bacterium
GCGACGTCCCCCGCCCGGTGCGGCGGCGGCTGCCCGCCACCCGCGCCTCCGTTACCCACAAATTCTCCATCGAGGGGCACGAGGGGTACATCACCGCCGGCTCCTACGAGGACGGCTCCCCGGGGGAGATCTTCGTGACCATGGCCAAGGAGGGGTCCACCCTCTCCGGCATGGTGGACGCGTTCGCCACCTCCATCTCCCTCACGCTGCAATACGGCGTGCCGCTGCGCGACATGGTGAACAAGTTCTCGCACATGCGGTTCGAGCCCTCCGGCCGCACCGAGAACGCCGAGATCCCCGTCGCCCAGTCCATCGTGGACTACATCTTCCGCTGGCTGGCGTCCCAGTTCCTGAGCGAGGAGGAGAAGGAGGAGTTCGGCATCCTCTCCCCCGCCGTGAAGGCGAAGCTGATGGCCCAGGAGTATGAGCCTCCGGCGTCCGCTGGCAACGGCGGCCTTTTGCCCGGCCAGGGGCACGGCAACGGCGGCCAGAGCGACGCCCCGCCCTGCTCCAACTGCGGCTGGATCATGACTCGCTGCGGTACCTGCTACCGCTGCGACAACTGCGGCACCACTAGCGGCTGCGGCTAGCCTCGCCAACCCTCCCTTTGGGCAGGAGGGGTGCTCTCGCAAGGGGAGCACCTCTTCTGTCTCTGTCGCGATGCTCCTTCCGCGCGCGGCTGACACCCCTCGGCCTTCCGAGTGGCCACGGCTAGCGGCGGGTGATCTGGCAACCGCAGTGCCGGCAGCGCGCTACAGCCGCCGCAGCCTCGGACGGGGGAGACGGGCCCGCAGGTACTCCGCCAGTGCCTTGACATGGCGGGCCCCGCTCTCCCGCACCATGTAGTGCCCCCGCTCGCCGTGCCAGAACCCGGCGCTGCGGCCGATCTCCGCCAGGATATCCGCCATCTTCTCCCGCGAGAAGTCGTCGCCGCTCCGGCACAGCTCCAGCACGTCCGGCAGGATCTGGTGCAGGGCGCCCGCCCCCAGCGCCTTTTGGATCACGTACTCCTGTGGCTGGTCAAAGGCGCTCTGCCAGCGGTCGCGCGCCGCGCACCAGTAGTTCAGCAGCAGCTTCCCCGCCTCCTCGTCCGTCAGCCGCTTGACAAAGCTGTCCCGCACCACGGGATCCAGCGAGAAGACCATCCCGTGCTGCCGCATCAGGTGATGAGGCCGCCGCTTCTCTCCCGGCATCAGGATGGTCCCATACCAGGGGCTGGAAGGGTCGCTGTTGAGGACGTCGCAGAGCTTGGTGGAGCGGCCCCGCAGGTAACTCCTCTCCCCCTCCCGGTCCAGCAGAGCGGGACCCTCAGTCTCCCGCATCGTCAGCAGGTGACGGTCCACGACGTCCGTGGGCACGCCTTTCTGGCGGGTGTTGATGACGTGAAAGTAGCGCATCTCCTCATAGCCGTCGATCCCCTCCACGATGGTCACCGGCAGGGGGTAGTCCGCCACCCACTTGGCCTTATCCTTGGTGAGCGCCCGCTCCAGGCCGAACAGTCGATGCTGGCCGTCCACCACCGACATCGTCACCCCGGGCGGGATGGTCAGCGTCCCCGGCTCGCCGCCGCCGCTGTCCATCCCCGCCGGCTCGAACGTCGCCTTGTCCGGCTGCCGGATGCACAGCAGGAGCGAGGTGGGCAGGACCCCCTCCTCCTCTCGCATGTAGGCAGACACGTGACGCAGCCGCGATGGCGTCAGCGGCCGCTGGTAACCCTCGCGATTATCGTAGCGGTATGTATCGGCACGGTAGCGTCCCAGGAGCTCTCGCAAGGGCAGCACCGTGGAATACAGGTTCACGTCCGACCGTTTCTGGCGAAACCGCAGCGCGAAGGTGCGCAGCGCCTCCTGAGATGCCACCTGCTGTGCGCGCTCGAGGATCGCAGT
>CAYFYG010000446.1:0-1632 GCA_964347225.1 uncultured Dehalococcoidia bacterium
GCGGCCAGGAGGGCCCCGTCCCTGCGTCGCCTGAGCTGGCGGCCGCCTTCCAGGACGCCGTGGTGGATGCCCTCGTCACCAAAGCCCTGGCCGCCGCCCGCGACCATGCCGCCGCCGAGCTGATCCTGGTGGGCGGCGTCGCCGCCAACAGCGCCCTGCGCCGCGCCCTGACTGAGCGCTCCCCTTTGCCGGTGCGCATCCCCCGCCCGGCCCTCTGCACCGACAACGGCGCCATGATCGCCGCCTGCGGCTGGCGGCGCCTCCAGGCTGGAGAGGTGGCCGCCCTGGACGTCGATGTCCAGCCCGGCTTGCGCATCGGCTGAGACGGATTGCGCTCCAGCCGCTTGACTTCTCCGCCCGGTTGGCTATAATGCGGGCACCTGGCACAAGGGGGTGTAACCGTGAAATCTCTCCCTGATGGTCTGCTTGTTCCCATCGCGGTAGCGATGATCGTGGCATCCATCGCTGTTCTCGCCCTCAGGTCAGTCTCAAACGATGCCCCAGCAGCCGTTGCCCAGACTGCCGGTGCCGAGTACGTGGGTAGCACGGAGGATGATCGCGTCATCCGACTCGAAATGTCAGGTGATGCCACCGCGGTCGACAATGTCACCCTGGCCGACCCCGACCCTCTGGTTGATGGCGTTACATGCGGCGTAGGGCTAAACGGGTGGAGCGGGCCCTGGCCCATTATCAACGACCACTTCGAGATAGAGCTAAGCGTTGAGGCAGCATACAAGCTCGGTGATGCTACTATCGTTGGGGACTTGCTGCCGGGCGACAGGATTAGGGGGACCTATCGGGTAGCTCATGTCGAACCTCCGCCTGAAGTACCCGAGGAGGAGCGCTGGGAACCGTGCGAGACAGGCGAGATGCCCTGGAGCGGTCAGCTCATCCCGCCAAAGGCCCCCACCTTCACGGGCGAGACGTCGCAGGGTGGCAGTGTCGAGATCACCTTCTCATCGGGTCTGGCATTTGTAATCGAAATGAGGATGACCGTGCCCCTGGCGGTTCCCGGCTGCCCCCCGAGCGTTGGAGCGGACCTACCCTTCCTCAGTTTACTTGCGGACGCGCCGGCGCCGGTAACCGACGGCGAGTTCGACATTCTCGCTAAAGAGGTCGTGGCCGAGCCCCCGCCTACCTACGAATTCACCGTCGCGGGTGTGCTTGTCTCGGAAACGGAGGCTGAGGGTACTGGCCGCGTGCGGATCCTTGAGCAGCCGGAGTGCGATACTGGCGTGCTAACCTGGACGGCGTCGGTGCCTACGCCCGCCCCGACGGCCACGGCTGGGCCAGGCGTGTTGCCGTCCGGCGGGGGTGAACCTCCGCCGGCAAGCAGCAACAGCCAGGTCTGGCCACCGGTGCTGGCCGCAGTGTGTGGGCTACTAATAGTTGTCGCTGCTGCCTTGGTCTGCGCGTTGCCCCATACTCGTCGCTGAGGCATCTCGCCACAGACGCACCCAACTGGCCGCCTGGCACACCCGTAGGCGCTGGCAGCGGCGGGCGTGGCGCCCTACGACAGCGGGCAGGTGCCGCAGCGACCCTGCGAGCAGTAGCTGCGCAGGAGGAACAGCATCCCCTGCTGGCGGCGGGCGTCCAGCCTGACCGCTCCGCCAAGGGCCTCTTCCAAGTGGC
>CAYFYG010000447.1:0-5159 GCA_964347225.1 uncultured Dehalococcoidia bacterium
GGCAGGATGTAGTCCGAATGCAGGCCGGTGGTGTTGATGCGGAAGTCGATGGACACGATCATCTTGAGCTTGGGCCAGAGGTGCTTCAGAAGCATCTCCTGGCCACCGCGGTGGCGGCGGAGGACGTTGCCTCCAGCCTCCACCAGGACGCGCGGCTCTACCTCCTTCCACACCTTGGCCAGACCCCTGTCCCACCAGCCCTTCTCCGTTGCCTCCTCCAAGTACTCATCGAAGGTGCGCTTCATGCTGGGGTCGGACCAGTCCTTGCGGTTCCAGCGCTCCTTGTAGCCGTACTGGTGGTACCAGAGAAACGCGGGCGGGATCATGCCGCCGAAACCAACACGGGAGCCGGCGCCCATCTCAGCGGCCCTGTTGATGACCATCTCCATGGTCATCGTGGGGTCATCGGCGCTGAGGAAGCGGCGGGCGGCCAGGAGCTGCTGGTAAGCCTCGCGGGCCGCGTCCTGGCCCGGCCGCCCCTTATTGCCGAGGAGGGACATGCCGTCAAAAGCGGCGATAGCCCAGGAGCGGGTACCGGTGCCCTGCTTGCCCCAGTTGCCCGTGAGGGCGAGGAGCAGCACCATGGCCCGCTCCATCAGGTCACCGTGGTAGTACTTGCCCGAGTTCCAGCCGCTGAGGATCTTCGTCCGCTTCACGGCCACCTTGCGGGCCAGCGTGCGGATGAGGTCCGCATTCACCTCGCAGACCTTCGCCGCAGCCTGCGGCTCGTAGTCCTGCAGGAGATCCCTGAGTCGTTGGAATACCGGCTGCACCTCCACCTCGCTGCCGTCCGTCAAGCGAGCCTTATACGTCCCCTCCAGGGCCGGGTCAGCGCCACCGAGGGAGAGCGTGCCCCGCGGCGCCGAGACGACGAGGCCCAGCTTGGCGTCCCACCAGAGGAACTGATCCTCCCTGTCGCCTATGGCCACCTCATTGCCGCGCAGGAAGCGACCAGTGTCTTTCCGCACCAGCAGGGGCAAGTCCGTCTGCTCCTGGATGAAACGCTTGTTGTACAGACCTTCGTCGATAATGACCTTGCACATCGACAACGCCAAGGCGGCGTCGGTGCCGATGCGCACGGGCAGGTGGTAGTCGGCATGGATGGCCGACGGGCTGTAGTCGGGGGCGATTGTAACCACCTCGCCGCCGTTGTAGCGCGCTTCAGCGAGGTAGTGGCACCAGTTGATGGCGGAGTAAGTGGGATTGTTGTGCCAGATGAAGGTCAGCTCCGCCAGGAACCAGTCGTCCATGGAGGACACGGGGTCGAACTTGCCCCAGGTGATGTAGTAGCCGGGGCTGAAGTCCTGGAACTCGGCGTTGCCGTCGGTCAGGGGCGAACCCAGGGCGCCTAGGAATGCACGCGAGGGGGCAGCGCCGGGCTCCGGTGTCATTAGGGTTATGATGGACTCCGGGCCCTGGTCCTGGACGGCGTCCAGCATGGCGTCGGCGATCTCCCCGAGCGCCTGATCCCAGGAGATCGGTTCGAACTTCCCCTCGCCGCGCTTCCCCGCTCGCTTCAAGGGCTGCGTCACCCGTTCGGGCGTGTAGTGGATGTATGACCAGCAGGCGCCCTTCTGACATCCCATCGGGTTCATGTCGGGGGTGCCCTGTTGGACCACGTCGAAAGTCCCGCTCTGCTCCTCGCGGACGATCCTGCCGTCGCGGACATAGACACGGAAGGGACAACCACCCGGATAGCAGTCCACAGAGTGGCTGCCCCAGGTGACCTTGTCCCACTTCCACCTATCGCGATAACGGTCGGCCCACTTACCCTGTTGCTTGGACGCTGCCATACACCCCACCTCCGCTATGACGTGGCTAGACGGAGGTGACCCCACAGCAATGTTGACCGATGGGAGGGGACGGGCGCTATCGGGCAACGCCGGAAAAATCTGTGGTGCTTTGCCCCACTGACTGGCGGTGCGAGCGCCCGACGGGACTCGCAGAACCACTGTCGCTACTGTCGTCGGGCCTTTTCAGGAGCGCACATGGCGCCGGATTCCCCGCACGGGGGCCTATATGTTGTTCAGTTGGCCGATGAGGGAAGCCTTGTCAGCAGCGTAGGATTTTGACAGCCGCAGCGTGGCCATGTAGAATCTCATTGTGCTATACTCCCTGGTAGTATACAGCACAGCCCAGGCCGGTCAAGGAGCCTCGACATGGCGGATTCACCGCCCACTGAAACCGAAGAGAGTCTGACAACCCAGCGCCGCTACGACCGTCAGGCGGCCCTGTTCGACCTGATGGAGGTCCCGGTCGAGTTCCTGGCGTTCGGGAGGCTCCGCCGACGGCTCTGGAGCGACGTGGACGGGGCTGTCGTCCTAGAGATCGGCGTGGGCACCGGCAAGAACATGCCCTATCACCGAGCAGCCGCACGCACCGTGGCGGTGGACATCAGTCCGCGCATGCTGAGGCAGGCCGCCCGCCGAGCCCAGCGCCTGGGACGGGATGTGGACCTCGTCCTGGCCGACGCCCAGCACCTTCCCTTCCGCGACGGCGTCTTCGATGCGGCAGCCGACACCTTCGTGTCCTGCTCCGTCCCAGACCCCACCGCTGGCCTTCAAGAGGTGTGCCGCGTCGTCCGCGATGACGGGCGCGTGCATCTCCTCGAACACGTGCGCGCCCGCAACCCCGTGGTCGGGCGGCTCATGGACCTGGCAAACCCCATAGCGGTTCGCCTGTCCGGGGCGAACATCAACCGGGACACGGTGTCCAACGTGGCCAAGGCGGGCATGACACTGGATAACGTTGAGTCCCGGGGGCTCGGGATCATCAAGTTAATCCGAGGGTCGGTCGGGCAGGGACTGTCCGGACCGGGCGAGCGGCAACCGCCTGGGCAGGAGGTAAGAAGTGATGTGGCACGCCGGTGACGGCATGGGTTGGTGGATGCTGTGGGGTGGACTGATGATGATCCTGTTCTGGGGCGCCATCATAGCTCTCATCGTCTGGGCGGTCCAGACCGTGGCTCGACGGGAGCCCGACCAGAGACATAGCCCCCATTCCAGCCCCTCGGGGCGGACTCCTCTAGACATCGCCAAGGAGCGCTACGCCCGCGGGGAGATAAACCGGGAAGAGTTCGAGCAGATCAAGACAGACTTGCGGGAGGTCTGAGCGGGGCTCATCCGCGGCAACCCGTGGACGGGCAAGCTGATCTCTACCTGTCGCGCCCAGCTACGCCACGGCGCGACCCTCCTGACTACCGGCGAGCCGCGGCCCCGGCTAACAAGGGCTGATTTGGCGGGACCACGATTCCGACTGCAGGTGGGGCTTCCGAGCCTCACCGCGCTCTGACGGATTGTCTCCTGCGGCGCCTTAGTGTAGTCTAACATCAGAACTGTGCGGGGAGTCACGCGAAGGAGAAAGCGTACGCGCCATGGCCACTGTCCAGCCGACCTCCACGATAGACGACTACCTTCTCGCCATATACAGCCTCCAGACCGAGGGCGAGGCCGAGACTGTGATCTCCGCCCGCCTGGCCCGCTGGATGCGCGTCACGCCGCCCACAGCTTGGGCCACGGTACGCCGCATGGAACGCGACGGCCTGGTGGAGGTAGACCGCAAGAAGGTCATCCGGCTCACGCCGAAGGGGCTGAAGCTGGCCGAGAACATTGCGCGGCGCCACCGCGTCTCCGAGCGGTTCCTCACGGACGTCCTGGGCCTGGGCTGGGCTGAGGCCCACGAAGAGGCCCACCGGTTCGAACACGGGGTATCGCCCCGCGTGGAGGAGCGCATCTTCGCCACGCTCAAGAACCCGACGACCTGTCCCCACGGCAGCCCTATCCCCGGGACCGGCGCGAAGCTGGACCCCAACCTGGTCCCCATGGACAGCCTAAAAAGAGGGGAAGCGGCCACCGTCCGCTTCATCTCCGAGGACCTCAAGGATGACCTGGAGTTGCTGCGCTACCTTGAGCGAGGTAAGATCACGCCCGACCAGGAGATCACAATACGAGAACTGGTGCCCTCCACCGGGGTTGTGATCATCGAGGCCGACGGCCAGAGCGTCTCCCTGGGCCTGGGCGTAGCGGCCAAGATCCGCGTCCTACCCTCGCGGCAGGGCAGCGACACCGGCGCCGAGGCGTAGGCCCACCTCGTTTCCACAGCCGGCACCGAGGAGCGAGCCCAGTGGATGTAGCCGCACGGGTGACGGGAGCGCTTCAGAGGCACCCTCGCATAGCCGCAGTCCGCCTTGTCGGATCACGTCAGCGGGGTAACGCCGGGGACCTGTCCGACTGGGACTTCGAGGTTGACACGTCCGACTTCGCGACCGTAGCGAGTGAACTCCCTGCTCTGGTGTCGCCTCTCCGGCCTCTAGCGCAGCAGTGGGACCGGCTGAGCACACGCGCGACGTACATGCTGATCCTGCGCGGCGCCATCAAGGTAGACCTGCTATTCGATCAGCCGAACGAAGAGGAGCCGCCCTGGAAGGTCAGTGCCGCAACCCTTCAGGCGATCGATCACCACTTCTGGGATTGGATCCTCTGGATGGCGGCGAAGGAGTCTGCGGGGAAGCGCGAGCTTGTCCAGAAGGAGTTCAGCAAGATGTCCACACACCTGCTCCGACCCATGCGGGTCGAAAGGGTCCCCGACACCATCGAAACAGCGATCACAATCTACACGTCAGCCCGCCGAGGGCTGGAGAATCGACTCGGTGTTACAGTGCCCAAGGGGCTAGAGGGCGAGATTCGGCGGACTCTGCGAGGATCAGGATATGGTATCTGACGATCGCGCGTCACCGCTCACAGGCTGATGTGACCGTCGATTACGGTCACGGCGCGGCCGCCGATTTCGATGTGGCGGCCGCCGTCCCGGACTCGAACGAACACTTCTCCGTCCCGGCCCATCTCCGTGCCCTGGCTCGCCACGTAGGCCTCACCGACTTCCTCGAGCATCCCTGTGTTGGCCAGATAGGCTGCCACCGTGGCATTGCCGCTGCCGCAGACCGGATCCTCAAGAATGCCCTCAGCCGGCGCGAACGAGCGGACGTGCACCGCAGGGCTATTGCCGGATTCCACAGCGAAGACGTTTACCCCGACGACATCCAACTCCCTGCTGAGCGTGGCCAAGGCAGCCATATCCGGCTCGAGACGGCGAACGGAATCCACGTCCTCCATGAGGGCTACAAGCCAGGCGGGTCCGACCTCGATGGCCGCGGGCGCCGG
>CAYFYG010000448.1:0-1720 GCA_964347225.1 uncultured Dehalococcoidia bacterium
GCCGATGAAGACGCCGACGATGCGATGTCTCTGGCGGAGGCGATCGAGCCCGCGTTCATCCGCGTCCAGGGGCTGACCGCCGTTGGCGAGGAGGTAGCGGCAGCTGATGCGGAGAAGGCTGTCAGCATCTTCGAGCAGGCCCTGAGCGAGGCCGGCGATCTCGAGGACACCTACCCGCTGCGTCTGCTGGCGAGCGCCTGGGCTCCGCTGGACGCCGAGAAGGCCCTGGAGGTCGCCGAGAGGGTTGAGGATCCTCCTGAGCAGGTGGAGGCCCTGACGGACGTCGCCGTGGAGATGCTGGCGACGGATGCGGTGAAGGCCCAGGTGACGTTTGAGACGGCATATGAGACCGCCAGGAGCATCAAGGCCGATGATGATCCCTTCGCGGCGGCGACGGCCCTGCGGGATATGGCGGCCGTCTGGTCATCGGTGAACACAGACGAAGCTGGGGATCTCCTTGCCGAGGCTTTCAAGATAGCGGCTGATGTGGAGCTTGAGCCCTCCGGCTAGATAGGAAGGCGACAATGGTTAGCACGACAGTGGCGGCGGGCGAGAGCGCCCAACTCATCAAGCCGGACGAGAAGTTCATTCGGGACGTCATCAGCCGGGGCGGCGACTCCGCCAAGAAATGCTACCAGTGCGGTACGTGCTCGGTGACGTGCGAGCTGTCGTACGCGCGAGAAGGGGCCGGATTCCCGCGGAAGCTGATGCTGTGGGCGCAGTGGGGCCTCAAGGATAGGGTCCTGCGGGACCCCGGCATCTGGCTGTGTCACCAGTGCAACGACTGCTCCGCGAACTGTCCTCGAGGGGCGAAGCCGGGGGACGTGCTGGCGGCAATGCGAAGCCTTGCCGTGGAGCACTTCTCGGCACCCAGCTTCGTATCCAGGCTGTTTTCCGATCCACGAGGGCTGCCGGTCGTCTTCGGCATAACGACGGCGATCATGCTTGTGCTGGTAGCCATCCTACAGGGGTTCGACTACCCGGAGGGAGAGATCGAGTACGCCGAGTTCATCTCGCACACGGCGATCTACATAGCGGCGCCGCTGTTGGTGGCGTATGCGGCCGTGGTGGCGGGCGTGGGCCTGCTGCGCTATTGGACGGCCCTGCAGAAAACGCCACCGGAGGCGTTGGCGGCAGTCCCTGAGGCTGCGGCGGAACCTGAGCCTAGCGACGCGGAGCCGGCCGAGCCGACGGAGCCGTCCGATGGGCCAGGGGCAATGGCCGCGAGCGGGAGCGGGATGAGCCTGGGGTCCAGCGTGACTTCGACCGGCACCGACATAGCGCTGCACAGCTCGTTCCGTCAGTGCCAGACGGACAAGCCGCGAATGTGGGGGCACCTGGCGGTGTTCTACGGGACTCCGTTCCTGCTGATCGCAACTTCCCTGGCTGCTATCTACAGCTTCACTGGGGCGGAGGTGCAACGTCCGGCCAGCGATCCAGCGAAGATCCTCGGGAACCTGGGAGCGATCCTGATCTTTGCGGGGATCGTGGTCTTCGCCTTCAACCGGTTGCGGGCGAAGAAGGGGTCGTGGGGACTTGGGTCCTACACCGACTGGCTGTTACTCGGCATGATCCTGCTGCTAGTGGTGACGGGCGCCTTACTGGAGGTGGCGCGGTACGCCGACGCTGCCGACGTGGCGTACTCTTTGTACCTCGTTCACCTGATATTCGTGTTTGTAGCGTTTGCGTACGCGCCTCATGGCAAGTTCGCCCACGTGTT
>CAYFYG010000449.1:0-1940 GCA_964347225.1 uncultured Dehalococcoidia bacterium
CAGGAGATGGTGAGGAGCGTGATGGTGGCGATGGTGGACGGGATGCACGACGTCCCGCCCGAGTAGGGGGCCAGGTCAGGCCGCCGCCGGCATGCAGGGGGCCCATCTCGCTCAGTGCGTCAAGGCCTCGAAATGCGGATGCGGTTTTGCCGCACCGCGCGCACCATGATATATACTGGTCGCAAGTATCTGGCCTCGCGTTGAACTCCGAGTCGATCGAGGGGGAGAACTCAGACTAGGTGCCATTTTTCGCGCTGATCGTGCGCAACGTGCTCAGGCACAAGGTGCGCTCGTCACTGACCGCTGTCGCAGTGGCCATCGCCATAATGGCCGTGTTCGCGCTGGGTGTGCTCACGCACAGCCTGCGACAAACGGCTATCTCCATCCTCCGCACGGGCACTGCGGACTTCAGTGTCGGCCAGAAGGGCGTCTCGGACATTCTTTACAGCTCGCTGGACGAGACTGAGGTCGCGCGGATCGAGTC
Source organism: uncultured Dehalococcoidia bacterium (assembly GCA_964347225.1). Taxonomy (GTDB): domain Bacteria; phylum Chloroflexota; class Dehalococcoidia; order SM23-28-2; family RBG-16-64-32; genus DAOUMF01. Next base: position 485 of record CAYFYG010000449.1, read on the forward strand.
GTATGAGGGGATCGAGAGCGTTGTGGGCGTCCTCGTGGGCGCGGTCGAACTGGATAGGGAGCACCCCTTCTTCCTCACACTGGGGATTGAGCCTGACAAGCTGGAGGAGTTCGGAGTGCAGATCATTGAAGCCGACCCGTACAGCGGGGAAGCTACTGACGAGATCATGCTCGGGTATCGGGCCGCACGCGATCTCAACAAGGGAGTCGGCGACACGCTCTACATTGAGCAGTACGAGCAAGAGTTCCGAGTCGTGGGCCTATTCCGCACGGGCCAGGTGTTCGGCGATTCGGCGTCCATGCTCCCTCTGGTGTCCCTGCAGGGACACGAGCGCAAGCCGGGCAACGTGACGCTGGCCTTCGTCAAGGTGGAGGAGGGAACGGACATAGACGCCTTGCGCGCGCAGATCGACGAGGAAAACCCAAACCTAGCGACGGTGCGAACGCAGTCGGAGTTCGGACGCATCGACCGCAATCTCAAGTTGATCAGCGCCGCCAACGTGGGCGCCTCAATCCTGGCTCTCGTCATCGGAGCCATTGGTGTTATGAATACGACGGTGATGTCCGTGTTCCAGCGCACGCGTGAGTTTGGTGTGCTCCGAGCAGTGGGCTGGAGCCGACTGCGCGTGCTGAGTATGGTCATGAGCGAAGCAGTCCTGATCTCCCTTGCCGGCGCTGCGGCGGGGCTGGCGGCGGGCTATGTCGCCGTCCAGGTCATTCAGGAACTGCCGGAATTAGTGGGCGTGTTTCAGCCAGACTACCCAGGGGACATTTTCGGCCGGGCCCTCGGCATCGCAATCGGGATGGCGTTCGTTGGCGCCTTCTACCCCGCGGTGCGCGCAGCCCTGCTCAGGCCGCTGGATGCGCTTAGGCATGAGTGAGAAAGCACTGACAAAGCCGGCCATCAGACTCGATTGCGTCTCCAAGCTATTCGACGACGGGCTGATACAAGCGCTGGACGGCGTGACAATGACGGTCGAGCGCGGCGAGTTTGTGGCGATCACGGGGCCATCTGGCTGCGGCAAGTCGACCCTTCTGCACCTTATTGCCGCGCTTGATGTGCCGACATCGGGGACGATCGCCGTGAATGGCCACGATATTCGGTTCAGGGGCAGCGACGTCTTCCGGCGGACCGAAGTGGGGCTGGTCTTCCAACTGCACAACCTGTTGCCCCATCTGAGTGCTCTGGAGAACGTGCAGGTGGCGATGTTCAGCAACGGCATGGGGCACAGACAGCAGCGGGAAAGGGCACGCGAACTCCTCCGCGCGGTCGGTCTCCAGGCCAAGGAATCAGTACCGCCGCCCCGCCTGGCGGGCGGCGAGCGTCAACGGCTGGCCATCGCCCGCGCGCTGGCCAACAATCCCTCGATCATCCTGGCTGACGAGCCCACGGGCAACTTAGACACCGATTCAGCCGAGCGCATCCTTGCCCTGTTTCGCCGAATCCGCGAGGAGCG
>CAYFYG010000450.1:0-1997 GCA_964347225.1 uncultured Dehalococcoidia bacterium
TGAGAAGTCTGTCCGGCTTCGATCGGAAAGACCGGTGCCATGCTTGTCGTAGAACACGACGGTGTGACGGTGCGCCAGCGCCTCGTGGAAGGCGGCGCGTGATTCATCCTGCAGGTCCAGCTCGAGATGGCTGACCCACGCCGGAGGGCAAACCAACGCAGGCCCCTGGCCCAGTGTGGCGTAGGCGATGCTCACGCCGTCCTGCGTCTTCGCATACTGGATGCGCGGATCCACTAGCCGCCTCCCCTGACCGCGAACAGACGCTGCGGTTCCCCAACACCCTTCAGCTCGTGCTCTCCGCGGTCATCAAAGGTCACCCCTGCTGATGTCCTTGCCAAGCCCCGGAGAACATCCGACACCAACACCTCGCCCGGCGTTGAGGCGGCCGCTATCCTTGCAGCGATGTTGACCGCGCCGCCGTACACGTTGTTCCCCTCTCGGATGACATCTCCGGCGTGGATGCCCAGGTGCAGCTTCAGGCCCAGGGGTTCGCCTTCCGCCTCGCAGCGGAGGGCACAGTCGATGGCCTGTCTGGCTGACGTGAACACCGCCAGGACGCCGTCGCCGAGCACCTTGCCCTCGACCGGTGTTCCTCCGGACTCACTGATGACCGACCGCAGGGACGTGTCCAGCTCCCTGGCCCTGGCCCTGAACGCTGCGTCGCCTAGCTGCTCTGTCAGGGCGGTGCTTTCGGCGATGTCGGCGAAGAGAAGGACGGCCATGCCTTCCGGCAGCTCGGGTTTGGGCTCCTCGCCCTCGCCGAGGAAGTCGTCGATGAGGGTCGGCAACTGCGCCCACGTCGGGTCTTCAACGACGAGGAAACGGGCGTTGGGAATACGGGCCGCCAGCTTTTGCCCGGCTCGAACCGGGGTCCATGGGCTCTTCTGATTGTGCACCACCAGGGTCGGCGCTGCCACTTTGGGAAGGAGGTCGGAAACATCGTAGCCCTCCATCAGGGCGAGCGCTGCCCGCCACGCATGTGGTTCAGCGCACGCCCGCACGTACTCTCCCAGTTGCCGGGCGAATTCCTGGTCCTGGAACCCAATCAGCACCCGGGCAAGGGCCTCCGTATAGATGACCCAGTCCTTGTCGCGTAGCGCCCTCTCCGCCTGCCATACCTCCGACCGTTCCACCTCCGAAAACTTCGCCCAGCCATCCGTCAGGATGAGGCGCGAGACGCGCTCGGGGCAGGCAGCCGCGTAGGTCACGGCGATAGGTACGCTCATCACATGCGCAGCGAGTGCGAACTTCTCCAGGCCGGTTCGCGCTACGACTGCCTCGATGGTGCGGACCATTGCGTCCATGGAGAAGTCGATTGCATCGCGGTCGGAGAGGCCGGAGCCCGGCCAGTCAAACCACACCAACCGGTGGTTCCTTGCTAGCGGCCGTAACAGATAGGAGAAGGTCGTTTGCCAATCGAGCTGGACATGGCACAACGGCGGGGACGACACAAACAGAAGGGGCGTTCGCTGGCCGGCCACGCAGAAGGCGATGCTGACCCCGTCCTTGGTCTGGGCGTACTGGATGCGCGGCTCCATGGCGGTCCCGTCCTATACCACCGCCTGCCCGACCCCCACCTCGTGTAAACCTGATTATACCCGGTGGGATCGCAACACGCTGGCCAGGGGAACAGCGCGGGGTATACTGGCTACGGAATGCGCGACGTGCATGTGGTAACGTGCTTCCTGCTGCGTCGGGGGGCGGGCAACCATGAGGTGCTGCTGCTGCGGCGCAGCGGGCAGGTGGGGACGTACCGGGGGCGGTGGGCGGGGGTGAGCGGCTACGTGGAAGGCCCTTCGACAGGCTCAGAACGAGCGGTGACGCCTCTGGAGCAGGCGTATCGGGAGATGGGGGAGGAGGCAGGGCTGGGAGGGGAGACGGTGCGGCTGGTGGCGGAGGGGGAGCCGCTGGTCGTGGTCGATGAGGAGATCGAGACGCGGTGGACGGTGCACCCGTTCCTGTTCGAGGTGCTTGAGCCCGAGGCCGTGCGGCTGGAC
>CAYFYG010000451.1:0-1600 GCA_964347225.1 uncultured Dehalococcoidia bacterium
ATCTACAACACCTACGCCACCTTTATCGCTCTGGGGGCGACGCTGGCTCTCGATCTGGTCTTCATCCCCACCTTGGAGGTGCCGGGGGCGGCGATCGCCTCATCCATCGCCTACGTCGCCTCCCTCGCCGCCACGCTTTACTGGTACCGCCAGGTCTCTGGCGGCAGCGTTTGGCGGGCCCTGATCCTCCGCCCCAGCGACCGCCGCTTCTACGGCGACTTGCTGCAGAGGCTGCGGACGCGCGCCCTCTCTATCGCGAAGAAGGCCACCTAGTCCCCCGCCAATGCCCCGGTTGCAGAGCGCGCCGCAACGTCCCATCATACGGGTGACGTTGATAGATGAGGTACAAGCTCAGGCTCCCATCGTTCCTCGCTAGGAATCGCAAACGCCAAGCCATGGTGGCGGGGTTGGTGCTGCTCGTCGTCCTTGTCGCAGTCGGCGGTGCTGTCCTCGCCACCGGCGGCTCATCGAACTCCCCCGAAGAGACTGCCACTCCCGCGCCTTCGCCGGCCCGCACGCCGACGCCTCCATCCACTCCGACCCCCCCTCCAACGGAGCCTACCCTCATCGACGGCGTGCTCGTCTACCCGGAACAGCTACCGGAGCTGGAGGCGCGCCTGCCTCTCGCCGTCATGATCGACAACCTGGCCACCGGGGCACGGCCCCAGGTGAACCTGGACAAGGCCGATCTCGTTTTCGAGGCCGTCGCTGAGGGCGGGATTACCCGCTTCCTGGCCGTCTACTGGCGGAGCGACCCCGGCGTCATAGAGTCCGTGCGTTCGGCCCGCGTCTACTACCTGGACTGGGCGGCCGAGTTGGACGCCATCTTCGTCCACTGGGGCCGCGCCAGCTCCAATGGCCCCGCCGATGTGACCTCAGCAATCTCCCGATTGGGCCTCAGGCATCTGGACGGCATTTATCTCGGCCGCCCTTTGTTCGAGCGAGACCCCAGCCGCGCCGGCCCCCACGACGGCATAGCCAACAGCGATGCCCTCTGGGGTCAGGCCGCCCAGAACGGCTGGAACGGCCCGCCAGCCATCGACCCCTGGACCTTCAAAGAGGACAAGCCGGCCCGCGCCCGCGGCCCCGACGCTGTCGACACGGTCGATCTCGGCTTCGGCGGGCCCTTCTTCTCCGACTACGCCGTGCGCTGGACCTTCGACCCCCAAACGAACACTTACCTGCGCACCATGGGCGGCGTCCCTCATACCGACGGCGCCAGCGGCGAGCGCATCCGCGCCAAGAACGTCGCGGTGATGGTGACAGACGTCTGGTCCGCCGGCGACGGCACGCCTCACCTCCTCTACCGCACCACCGGCCAGGGGCAGGCCGTCGTCTTCCAGGACGGCATCGCCATCGCGGGCGTCTGGGAGAAGCCCAGCGCCAGGGAGCGCACGCGCTTCTACGATGAGGACGGCAACGAGATCGCGTTCAACCGCGGCCAGACCTGGATAGAGGTGCTGGCCACCGGCGACCCGTTGAGCTACTAGCCGGTGGGCCGAGAGTAGGGCAGAGCAGAATACTGGTTGACACAGCTCATGAGGTTCTCTACAGTCATGGCGATTGGCCATCTTCAGAAGCGGCGCGCGATAAGTCGAAC
>CAYFYG010000452.1:0-6203 GCA_964347225.1 uncultured Dehalococcoidia bacterium
AGTATACGCGGATCCTCACACCCTGGTCCTCGGCACGACAAGAAAAGCCGCCCCGGTGGGGCGGCTGCCTTGGCCCACTGGGCAGACGTCTAGTCCGCCTTGGACTCCACCTTGGACTCGCTGTCGCTCTCCTTCGACCCCCCATCTGACTTGGACTCGCCATCGCTCTTTTCCGATCCCCCGTCTGAGCTGAACCCGCTGCGGCCTCCATTGCCGCTCGCAAAGCCTCTGCGGTTATCCGTGCTGTAAAAGCCGGGCCCCTTGAAGATCACCGCTGGCAGGCTGAGCTGACGCCGCGATCGGCTCCCGCACGTCGGGCACGTCTGCTCGGAGGGAGCGTCGAACCCCTCCGACCGCTCGTATTGGTGGCCCTGCGAGCATCGGTATTCGTACGTCGGCAACTTGCCTAGACCTCCTGCGTGGCGGACTGTTCGGGTGCGCTCTTGGGTCGAGCGCACGCCCCACTTTAACAATTAGCACTCACACAGTGAGAGTGCTAACCGAAAGCTAGCGTAGCATCGGCTGCCAGATAGTGTCAAGAGCGGGAAACCGAATTCAGACCCCGCCGCATGGACATCGGAGGCGAGTTGTTCAGAGACACGAGTGTCCCCCCAACGGTTGACGCCATGCAGCTTGTCAGCGAGGCCTCACACATAACACCGTTCCTTGTCCATCTCCTGCCCCCTCTGATATACTCGCCTGCGGACACTTTTTCCACATAAGGAGACCCGCTTGTCTGCCACCGTTTCTATGAAGGCCCTCCTGGAGGCCGGCGTCCACTTTGGCCACCAGACCCGCCGCTGGAATCCGAAGATGAAGAAGTTCATCTTCGTCGAACGCAACGGCATCCACATCATCGACCTCGAGCAGACCGTAAATCGCCTGGAAGCGGCCTGCCGCTTCGTCGCCGATCTCGTCGCCGCTGGCCAGACCCTTCTCTTCGTCGGCACCAAGCGTCAGGCCCAGGACACCATCGAAAGCGAAGCCAAGCGCTGCGGTATGCCCTATGTCAACACCCGCTGGCTCGGCGGCACCCTCACCAACTTCCACACCATCCAGGGCCGCATCGATTACCTCGTGCGACTGGAGGACGCCAAGGCCCGCGGGGAGCTTGAGCACCTCACTAAGAAAGAGGGCCTCCGCACCGACGAAGAGATCGCCCGCCTCAACCGCTACCTCGGCGGAATCAAAGAGATGACCACTCTCCCCGGTGCGATCTTCATCATCGATACCACCAAGGAGGACATTGCCGTCGCTGAGGCCCTCCGCACCGATATCCCTATCGCCGCCCTCGTCGACACCAACTGCGACCCCGAAGTCATCGACTACCCCATCCCCTCCAACGATGACGCCATCCGGGCCATCAAACTCATCACCGCACGTATTGCAGACGCCGTTCTGGAAGGCCTCACCGCCCGCGAGTACGCCCAGAAGGCTGCTGAGGAGGCTGAGGTAGAGGTCGAAGCCTATAAGGAGACCGGCTACGTCGCCTCCCCCGACGAGCCCATGCCCGAGTACGGCAAGGCCGAAGGGGAAGAAGGCCCGCCTGACGCCGCCCCGGCCGCCGAGACACCCACCCCCGCTGACCAGCCCCCGGCCGATGAGCCCTCTGAACCCGCACCCCCACAAGCCGAAGCGACCGCCGACTCCACCCCACGGGAGCAGCCCGACGAAGAGCAGTCGGCCGCCCAGCCCACCGAGGAAGGTGAGACCCGACCGCCAGACGAACCCGTCCCACGCCAGTAGCCGACAAGGAGAGCCACCGTGCCCATATCTGCTGCGGCCGTCAAGGAACTGCGCGAGCTCACCGGCGCCGGCATGCTGGACTGCAAGGCCGCCCTCGAACAGGTTGACGGCGATCTTGAGAAGGCCAAGGAGATCCTTCGGCAGGCAGGCCACGCAGCCGCCGCCAAGCGAGCCGAACGCGTCACCGCTCAGGGCATCGTCCACGCCTACCTGCACCACGACAGCCGCCTCGGCGCCCTCGTCGAACTCAACTGCGAGTCCGACTTCGTCGCCCGCACCGATGACTTCCGCCGCCTCGCTCAGGACATCGCCCTCCAGGTGGCCGCCACCAGCCCCCGCTACCTCTCCCCCGATGACATCCCCGACGGCACAGAAGGCGATCCCAAGGAACTTTGCCTCCTCCTCCAACCCTTCGTCCGCGACGAATCCGTCGCCATCCAGGACATGATCACCGAGGCCATCGGCAAGACGGGCGAAAACATCCGCGTCCGCCGCTTCGCCCGCTTCGAACTGGGGCGCTGATCCATGGCCGAAGACGCCCCCAAACGCGTCCTCCTCAAGCTCAGCGGCGAAGCGCTCATGGGAGACCTCCCCTATGGTATCGACCCCTCCATGCTGGACACCGTCGCCGGCCAGCTCAAGGCCGTTCAGGAGATGCACATCCAGGTCGCCATCGTCGTCGGCGGCGGCAACATCTTCCGCGGCGCCGAGGCCTCCGCCGTCGGTATGGACCGGGCTACCGCCGACTACGCCGGCATGCTCGCCACCATCATCAACGCCCTCGCCCTCCAAGAAGCCCTGGAGCGCAACGGCCTCACCGTCCGCACCCAGAGCGCCATCTCCGTAACCGCCGTCGCCGAGCCCTACATCCGCCGCCGTGCCATCCGCCACCTGGAAAAGGACCGGATAGTCATCTTCGCCGCCGGTACTGGCAACCCTTACATGACCACCGACACCGCCGCCGCCCTTCGCGCCATAGAGATCGACGCCGATGTCCTCCTCATGGCCAAGAAGAACGTCAACGGCGTCTTCGAGGCCGATCCTCTAAAGGACCCCTCCGCCCGCAAGTTCCGTACCCTCAACTACCTGGACGCCCTCAACCGCCGCCTCCAGGTTATGGACTCCACCGCCCTCTCCCTGTGCATGGAGAACTCCCTGCCCATCACCGTCTTTGACCTGCGCATCCCCCGCAGCATCGAACTGGCCGCATCCGGAAAGGACGACGGCACCACCATAGGCGACCTCGAAAGCGTCCTGGAGGACGCCTCCGCTCTCCCCAAACCCTCGAGGTGATGCGATGATCGACGACGCCCTTCTGGACGCCACCGACCGCATGGAGAAGGCACTGGAAGCCCTCCAGCGCGACCTCACCACCGTCCGCACCGGCCGCGCCAGCCCTGCCCTCGTTGAGCACCTCAAAGTCGACTACTACGGCACGCCTACCCCCCTCAGCCAACTGGCCACTATCTCCACCCCCGAGGCCCGTCTCATCGTCATCCAGCCCTGGGACCGCGGCTCCATGGGCGCCATCGAAAAGGCCATCCTCAAGTCGGACCTCGGCCTCAACCCCGCCAACGACGGCACCGTCATCCGGCTCGCCATCCCCCAGCTCACCGAGGAGCGCCGCCGGGACATCGCCAAGCAGATCCGAAAGCGCACGGAAGATGCCCGTGTCGCCGTGCGCAACATCCGCCGCGACTGCCACGACCGCATGCGCCGCCTGGAACACGACCACGAGATCTCCAAGGACGACCTCCACCGCTCCGAGAAGGAGCTCCAAGAATTCACCGATCATCACATCAAGGAGATCGACAAGATAGGCCACGAAAAGGAGGAGGAGGTACTCGCCGTCTGACCCGCTGGCCAGCAACCGCCCAGACCCCCCAGCGTTCTAGTAGGTAACGATAGACATGGCCATCGCCGTCCGTGCCCCCAAGAAGCCTCCACCCCCACCACCACTCGCCCTGCCCCAGGTGCCGAGACACATGGCCATCATCATGGACGGCAACGGACGCTGGGCCGCCCGCCGCGGCCTCCCCCGCCTGGCCGGCCACCGCGCCGGCACCGAAAACCTCCGCCGAGTTATCGAACGCCTGGGAGACTACAACGTCCGCTACCTCACCCTCTACGCCTTCTCCACCGAGAACTGGAATCGCCCCAAACGCGAGGTCCGCGGCCTCATGACCATCCTCCGTCACTACCTCAAGCGCGAAACCAAGCGCCTCCACAAGAACGGCATCCGCCTCCTCCACATCGGCAACTTGGACCCCCTGGAACCCAACCTTCAGCGTCAGGTCCTTGACGCCGTCGACCTCACCAAGGACAACGACCGCATGACCCTCTGTGTCGCCTTCAACTACGGCGGCCGCGCCGAAATCGTCGGCGCCGTCCGCCGCATCGTCGCCGAAGGTGTGCCCCCCGATCAGATCGACGATGCCCTCTTCACCAGCTACCTCCACACCGCCCAACTCCCCGACCCTGACCTCATCATCCGCACCGCCGGCGAAATCCGCCTTTCCAACTTCCTCCTCTGGCAGGGCGCCTACGCCGAGTTCCTGTCCACACCCGTCTACTGGCCCGATTTCGATGTCCACGACATCGATGAGGCCCTGCTCGCCTACAGCCAGCGCAAGCGCCGTTTCGGTGGCCTCCCCCCCGAAGAGGTGGACTACCCCACACCGAACAACGGAGGAAACGGCGCCCGCCCCAGCGGCCGGCGCCTCCAAGGGCGAAACAACGCCCGTCCCTGATGCTCCCTCAGCGGGTCGCCGTCTCCATCGTCGGCATACCCGTAATCATCGTATTCACGCTTCTCGGCGGCCCTCCCTTCACCATTGCCGTCGGCCTCGTCCTCGCCATCGCCGCCTTGGAGTTCTACCCGGCCACTGACCCCACCTCTCCCGCCGGTGAGACCCGTAGCCTACGCCACCAGCGCCTACCCGGTCTCATCGGCATCGCCGGCGTCGCCCTCCTCGTCGCCGCCGCCGACAACGGCTTCGATTGGTGGGCCCGCACCCTCGCCCTTGCGGTCGTCCTACCGTTCCTCCCCCCCATCCTCCGGGGCGAGACCACCACCGGCCTTAGGGATTGGCTCTGGGTGCTCGGCGGCCTCATCTACGTGGGCTTCCTCGGCTCTCACCTCATCTTCCTGCGCGACGCCCCCAACGGCCGTGACTGGGTGCTGCTGGTCCTCCTCGCCACATTCGCCACGGACACATCCTCCTACTTCGTAGGCCGGCTGATCGGACACACCAAGATCACGCCCGTCATCAGCCCTGGGAAGACCTTGGAAGGCTCCCTGGGGGGATTCGCGGGTGGCGTCGGCGCTGTCCTCGTCCTCAACTGGGCCCTCGACGCCGGTGCGGGCGCGGAGATCATACCCCTGGCCCTCCTCCTCCCTGTCGCCGCCCAACTGGGAGACCTGGCGGAATCACTCATCAAGCGCGGCGCCGGCGTCAAGGACGCCTCCCGCGTCATTCCTGGCCACGGCGGCTTCCTCGACCGCCTGGACAGCCTCCTCTTCACCATACCCCTGGTATACTACTACCTGACATGGATAGTCCTCTGACGGGCCGCCGTCTGGGTCTGGTTGTCCTCGGCTCCACCGGCTCCATCGGCCGTCAGACCCTAGACGTCGTCCGCTCCCTCCCCGACCACTTCACCGTCGTCGGCCTCGCCGCCGGGGCCAACGTCACCCTCCTGGAGGACCAGGCCCGCGAGTTCCACCCGCGCCTGATCTGCTGCGACCGCGAGGCCGAGTACCTGCACGGCCGAGTCCCCGCCGCCTGGGCCACGATGGAAGAGATGGCCTCCCACCCGGATGCAGACCTGGTCGTGGTCGCCACCGTAGGCACCACCGGCCTGGCGCCGACACTCGCCGCCCTGCGCGCCGGCAGGACCGTGGCCTTGGCCAACAAGGAGGTCCTCGTCATCGCCGGCCAGCTCATCACCGCCGAGGCCGCACGCCACAGTGCCGAACTCCGCCCCATCGACAGCGAGCACGCCGCCATCTGGCAGTGCCTCTGGGGCGAACAGCCGCAAAGTGTCCACCGCATCATCCTCACCGCCTCCGGCGGCCCCTTCCGCGATACGCCGCGTGAAGAGCTGGACCGCGTAACAGCCGAGCAGGCGCTGCGGCACCCCAACTGGCAGATGGGCCAGAAGATCACCGTGGACAGCGCCACCCTCCTTAATAAGGGGCTCGAATGCATCGAGGCCCGCTGGTTGTTCGATGTGCCCCTCGACCGCATCGATGTCCTCCTTCACAGGGAGAGCATCGTCCACTCCCTAGTGGAGTTCCGTGACGGCTCGGTGAAGGCGCAACTGGGCGTCCCCGATATGCGTCTACCCATACAGTGCGCCCTCACCTATCCGGAGCGTGTGCCCGGCACCGCCGTGCCTCGCCTGGACCTGAGACGTATCGGCGCCCTCAGCTTCGGAATGCCCGACATGCAGCG
>CAYFYG010000453.1:0-5297 GCA_964347225.1 uncultured Dehalococcoidia bacterium
CCGGACTGACTCGTCGCGCCGAAGCTGGTGGCGTGGCCGTGGAAGGAACATGGCTCACCGCCGAGGAGCTGGATGGCCTAGACGCCGACGTCGACGCATTGCGGCTTGACGAATTCGTGCTGGTCAAGATCCAGTTCACTACCCATTCCGGTGACCTGAACCGGATAGACATGGAGCAGGCGGCCGTTCTCAGACAGGGTGAAGCGGATGAGCAACCCAAGGGCTGGATCAGCCTGAGCGATGACTCGCACCACCGCGCAGGCGTCCTGGTATTCTCCCGTCATCTCGAGGGAGGTCCGGCCGAACTCTCCATCGATCTAGGGGACGAAGAGTTGGTGCTGCTATGGGAGACCGCCCCCAGGGCGTAGAGGTGGAAAGGGCCGAATGCAGTTGAGGCGGGCCCTCGCTCACCCTAGCAGCGACAACAATGACCCTTGTGAGGGGAAGATCGGGAGCAATCAGTGTGGAGACGTCTACTGCGAATCGTGAAACGGCGCCGGGTCCTGAACGACGGGCCTGCCTAGGTTCTCAGCCCGCGCCGGATCACGGAGATGAGTTCCCGCACCATCTCCTCGCCGTGGCCGTGCTGGATGGCGTCCGTCACGCACCCCTCGATGTGATCCTGCAACAGGAGCAGGGATACTTCCCCGGAAGCCCTGGAGAGCGCAGTCAGCTGCTGGATGATCTCCGGACAGTAGCGGTCTTCTTCGATCATTTTCCGGATGCCGCGGGCCTGCCCCTCGATCCGCCCCATCCGCGCCAGAAGAACATCTTTGTCCTTGCTGTAGAGGTATTGATGTGTGTGCTGAGCTGCCTGAGCCATAAGAAGAACCTCCGTCGATACTCAGTAGTAGTATACCATGTCTCGCAAGCCCGTTCACGAGTGTGTCCCGGCCACCATCTGATGCCGCTCGAATGCTTTTCGCCTCGGACCGTCACCAACCCTCTCGTGCATCGTGCACGTCTCTCCATGCGCACGCCTTGAAGTGTGAAGAGAGAATGTCGGGTCACAACAAAGCAGCCTGTTGCCGGGGCGTACTGAGTAGTAGTATACTGTATTGCACTCAGCGGGTTCGGGAGGGGTGTGAGCGCTCATCACACTCGCTGGATGGGCCAGAAGGAGGCCCACATCCAGAGAAGGAGGGTTTGTGATGGACACTGAGAGCGGCTACGAAGACGGTGGCAGCGACGCCGAAGACACGCGCAGTGCTGCACCAGACGTGGGGGAGCAGCCCGGCCACGAGGCACCCGTGGGGCCACCCCCGCCGCCAACCCCTCGCCGGACGAGACTTCGACGGCTGATCCTCAGATCGCTTCGGGGAGCGGCCTACGCTGCCGTCGCTGCAGCCTTCGGGTTTCTCGGCGGATGGTTCGGTCAGTCCGTGCTAGACGACGACTCTTCTCCTGCTTCTGTTCCTGTATCTGTGCGCGAGAGCGGCTCGCCCTCCGGGTCAGCGTCCGCATCCTCGGCTGACGCTCTGGCCGCGACCCTCTTTCCGGATGAGGGCGTCAATCTGGGTGTCAGCTGGGGCGATATCCCGCCACGGCTGGTCGAGGAGGGAGTCCTCGATGTTGAGAAGTTCTCGGCAGCAGCCCAGAGGGCGGGCTCTCCTCTCACCGATGACCAACTGAAGGTACTTACCGAAGGATCCGATGAAGACATCATCTTCAGCGCCGCCAACGCCTACTTCATGCTCGACGTCCTGTGGGCCCTGGGCCTCGCCAACAAGACCACCGTGCTCACCGAGGGGCCTATTGCCCAGAACGGCTGGGATCAGGCGGGGGGCTATGCCGGCACCGGCGGCTGGACCATCGGTGTTCAGCCGGGGCCGGAGTACCTCGCGGCGCTGGATCTGATCAGCCTGACGCCGGAGCAACAGGCGGTCGTCGACGATGTGGCGTACAACGCGTACCGGCCATGCTGCGGCAACATGACCGCCTTCCCGGACTGCAACCACGGGATGGCTGCCCTGGGTCTGGCCGAACTCATGGCATCGCAGGGGGCCAGTGCCGACGAGATCTTCCAGGCGCTAAAGGACATCAGCCCCTTCTGGTTCCCCAGCCAGTACCATCAGCTCGCCCTCTATTTCGAGGGTCAGGATCAAGATTGGGAAGACGTCGATGCCCGTATGGTGATGGGCAGGGAGTACTCCAGCTCGGCCGGGTTTAAGCAGGTCAGCGCCCTCCTCCAGCAGCAGGGGAGCCTGGGGACGGGCGGTGTGGCAGGAGGGAACGCCAGCAGCTGCGCGCCCTAGCCCCTAGCGCTGGGCGCACCGATGTGGAAGGACATATATTGATGGAAACGGAAGGCGCACAGGAACGGCTGAAGGTAGCCCTGCGGGGCCTCATGTCGCTCCGCCCCGCTCATCGTGGTTCCATTCTTCTCGCATTGCCCCTTGCGGCGCTGCTCTCCCTGTTGGCTGCGGCCTGCGCGGGAGATGCCGGAAGCGACGTGGACGCGGGGACCGACAACGGCGCGGCGAACCGGTCCGGGCTGGAGCAGATCACAATTGAGACCTATCAGTCGCCCACCTGAGCGTGCTGCAGCGAGTATGCAGGGTACCTGCATGACGAGGGATTCCAGGTAGAGACGCTCATGGTCGATGAGATGACCGACATCAAGGACGACCTAGCGATCCCGCAGCGCATGCGGAGCTGCCACACCTCGATGGTCGGGGGCTACTTCCTGGAGGGACACATTCCAATGGAGGCGATCCGCAAGCTGCTGGATGAGCGTCCGGCGATAGACGGCTTAGCGCTTCCAGGCATGCCTCGAGGATCGCCAGGGATGGGCGGCGAAAGGACGGGGCCGTTCACTGTCTATTCTATCGTGGACGGCAGAATCGACGAATTCGTGACGATCTAGGAATAGCTCAACGCCACGGAGCGATGGTCGCCGGATTCGATTCCTCAGGTATGTCGCCCGAGGAGACCATTGAGAAGTGTCTGGTCAACGGAACTTGCCCGAAGATTCTCTTTGGCACAGCCCTCCCGCGCCACGTCGAGCAAGGATAGAGAGGAGACAGCATGGCTAAGGATCCAGTCTGTGGAATGCAAGTCGATACGAGAGAGGCCGCTGGCAAATCCGGGTACGGTGGGCACACCTACTACTTCTGCGCCCTCAGCTGCAAGACGGAGTTCGATGAAAACCCCAGCAAGTACGCGGAGCACGGCCAGAGCGCTCGGAGGCGACCCAAGCGCAAGGGCGGGCCGGGGGAGCGCGCCACCAGGATTCGCCTGTCGCCGTGGCTCATTGCGACGCCCGTCGTGGCGATCGTGGCCGCGATCGTCGCAGCCCTTGTCCTCATCAGTGGGTCGTCGGGGACTACCGAACCTGCGAGCGGGGTCGCGCCTGACCAGCAGGACGCGGGAGAGCCGTCGACCCTGTCGTTCACCATCGAAGCGGGAGACGACGGCGCCGGCAATAACTCGTTCTTCGATCCCGACACAATCAGGGGCAAGGCCGGAGACCTCATCGAACTGGTAGTGACCAACCCGGGGTCAGTAAGTCACAACTTGCGGCTGTCCGGCCCCGACGGAAAGTACGGAACCGGCGATGACTTTGAGTCAGAACCGTTCGTAATAGAGCCCGGGGAGACGGGGCGAACAGTCGTGAAGATCGATTCTCCCGGCACTTACCCTTTCCGCTGCGACTTCCACCCCGCGCTTCAGGTCGGAACGCTGGTCCTCAGCTAGGCGCGGGCCGATCGAGTCCGGCGAGAGAGGTTTCACAACGATGAGCAAGACATTGGCGAGTCGCGTCCTCACGGTAGGCGCGGCACTGGCAGCGCTTATTGCCCTCGCGGCCATCGCGTCCGCCTGCGGGGGCATGGGTGTAAGCGGCATGGGAGACATGGACGATATGCATCGGGAGATGCACGGGGGAGGTAGCCGGGAGCCGCAGACCCCGGTCGTCTCGGAGGCAGTGCAGATGACGATTGAGATCCGCGACTTCGACTACTTTCCTCGGGAGCTGACAGTCGAGTCCGGTACGATGATCACCTGGGTCAACCGCGACACGGTGCCCCACGACGCTGTCGACGAGGGTGGAGCCTGGGGGACGGCCATGCTGAAGAAGGGTGAGAGCGATGCAGTCACCTTCGATTCCCCCGGCGTCTATCAGTATCTGTGCACTATCCACCCCGACATGAAAGCCACCTTGACCGTGACATAGTTCCAAGCGGCGAAAGTGCAGGCAGGCGTCGGCTGCCGGACGCGCCTCGAGCGCCTCGGCCAGTGGCACAACATTCAGACTTTGGGACCAACACAATGGTAGAGCATAGAGAGGCCCCTGGCCCCCGGGACGTGAGATGGGCCAGTCAACCGCTCCGGACTTGGCGCGGACTGTGGCGCAGGGCGGTCTACCCCCTGCTCGTCATCGCTGCTATCGCCGCCGCCATTTGGTGGTTGGGCTACCGATCTGACGGGGCCACGACCAGTTCGTCCGGCGAGCGATATGGCCCCCTGGATCTGCCTGTGGCTCTCGTGCCGACAGGGACAGAGGTTCAGGCTAAGGAAGGAGCGCTGGCACCAGACTTCTTGCTGGAGACGTTGGAAGGGGACGATCTGCGTCTGAGCGACCTCCGCGGACAGCCGGTGGTGGTCAATTTCTGGGCGACATGGTGCACCTCCTGCCGCGAGGAGATCCCGCAGCTCAACGCCGCCTACGACCGCTTCCGCGATGACGGCCTGGTCATTATCGGTGTGGACCTGCAGGAGAGCGACTCCATTGTCCGCCGCTACGCTCAGGACTTCGGCATGGGGTTCCCCATCGCCATGGACCGGGATGGCGGCGTCGCTGATCGTTACCGCCTCCTGGGCGTTCCCACAACCTTCTTCATCGACCGAGAGGGCGTCATACGCAGCGTGTTTACGGGCCCCTTCTTGGAACAAGGTCAGGGCACCACGGCCCAGGGTGCTATCACAGACAGTCAACTCGAAAGGCGGGTTGGCGAAATCCTTGACTGACGCATGGACACGGGCACGACCCCTGGCCCTTGACAGGGGGTGGCGGTATACTGCATACTACTACCGTGTATCACACTTCGAGGTCCAGCAGGCATGACAAAGATCGACTCGACAGTGGGACGCACGGCGCCCAAGGCGTGTGTGTGGTCGAATGGGGACACCCTCTCTTTTTTGGCCATGGTTTACCCCTACCCGGGGGGTGTGGGTATTCACCACGATTGCATCCCGATGACGAAAGAGTCGCCGCCAGACGATTCAAGGGAAGGAGCGGGACATGGCGAAGGACCCCGTATGCAGCATGCAGGTGGACGAAGGCGCAGCGCCTGCAA
>CAYFYG010000454.1:0-2243 GCA_964347225.1 uncultured Dehalococcoidia bacterium
CTGGACAGCGTCCTCCAGGAGGACGGCGCCCGCATCGGCTTCGACGCCCACGAGTGGGCCGTCGTCGAGCCCCTGCGCGTCGAGATCGGCGTCACCATCGATGGCCTGTCGGCGATCATGCTCATCGTCGTCACCGCAGTCTCGCTCCTGGTCCAGTTCTACTCGCAGGAGTACATGCGGGGCGACCCCGGGTACAACCGCTACTACGCCTTCATGTCCCTGTTCACGGGGTCGATGCTGGGGCTGGTGCTGGCCTCGAACATCCTCCAGGTGTTCGTGTTCTGGGAGATGGTGGGGCTCTGCTCCTACCTGCTCATCGGCTTCTGGTTCTTCCGGGACTCGGCGCGCCGCGCCGCGACCAAGGCGTTCGTCGTCACCCGAATCGGCGACCTGGGTTTCCTGTCGGCGATCCTGCTGATCTGGACCCAGACGGACGAGCTGAGCATCGTCGAGATCCAGCACCTGGCGGCGACCGGCGCGATCGGATCGAGCATCATCGCCTTCTTCGCGGGAGGCGTGTTCGCGGGTGCGGCGGGCAAGTCGGCCCAGTTCCCCCTGCACGTGTGGCTCCCCGACGCCATGGAGGGCCCCACGCCTGTGTCCGCCCTCATCCACGCCGCGACCATGGTGGCCGCAGGCGTGTACCTGGTGGCGCGACTGTTCCCCGTGTTCGTCGTGTCCGAAGAGGCGATCAACACGGTGGCCGTGGTGGGAGCCATCACCGCCATCGTAGCGGCCACGATGGGCATCGTGGCGACAGACATCAAGCGGGTGATGGCCTACTCCACCATCAGCCAACTGGGGTACATGATGATGGCGCTGGGGATCGGCAGCATCGTGGCAGCCATCTTCCACCTGTTCACGCACGCCTTCTTCAAGGCGCTGCTGTTCCTGGGAGCCGGCTCGGTGAACCACGCCACGGGCACCTTCGACATGCGGAAGATGGGCGGCCTGGCGCGCTACATGCCAGTGACTTTCGCGACCACACTCGTGGCCAGCCTGGCCCTGGTGGGAGTTTTCCCCTTTGCCGGGTTCTGGAGCAAGGACGAGATCCTGATAGAGGCCTGGCACGAGAAGCCGCTGATCTTCTGGGCCGCCTTGACCGGCGTGTTCCTCACCGCCGTCTACGTGGGGCGGATGCTGTTCCTGACGTTCGGGGGGGAGTACAGGGGCGGCGAGCCCTCGACGCACGGCGAGGAAGGCGGGCACGCCGAGCCCCACGAGTCGCCCTGGATCATGCTCCTGCCCCTGGTGTTGCTAGCGGGCATGGCGGCGACGGCAGGATTCGTGAACATCACCGGCGGGCTGGGTGACATCCTGGAAGGCTGGCTACCGCACGAGACGCACGAGCACGTGGCGGAGGGCGATTTCCTCCTTTGGATCTCCGTGGTCTCGGTGGGCCTGGGGCTGGCAGGCCTGTGGGTCGCCTGGCTCATCTACAGCCTGCGCGCCGTCCGCTCCGAGGACGTGAGTCGGAGGCTGGCGCCGCTACAGACGCTGCTGGACCGCAAGTATTACCTGGACGACCTCTACGAAGGCGTCATCGTCAAGAAGGGGCTCCTGGGCGGCGTCGCGGTCCTGACCGACGCCTGGGATCGCTACGTGGTGGACGGGTTGGTGAACAGCGTCGCCGCCGTGGTGCGATTCGGCTCCCAGCAGCTCCGGCTGGCGCAGGCGGGGCAGGCCCAGCTCTACGGCGCAGCGATATTCATCGGCGTGGTGGCCACTATCGCCGGAATCCTGATTGTGAACCCGTGAGGTAGGATGCTCTCTTTCATCGTCTTCTTCCCCATCGCAGCGGTCGCCGCCATCGCCCTGCTGCCGCGGGAGCGTGAGAGCTGGGCGAAGTGGATAGCGGCCGGCGTGAGCACGGTCGTGCTGGCGCTGACGCTGGTACTGTTCGCCGCCTACGACCGCGATCCGGGTGGCTACCAGTTCATGGACAGCCACGTCTGGCTGGGATCGGACTTCGTTGACTTCACGCTCCGGTACGCGGTGGGCGTGGACGGTCTGTCGCTGGCGCTGGTGGTGCTCACGGGCTTCCTGTTCCTGGTGGCGGTGCTCATCTCCTGGCGCATCGAGCTGCGGCCGAGGGAGTACTTCGCCTGGATCATGCTGCTGGAGACGAGCCTGCTGGGCGTGTTCAGCGCGATGGACTTCGTGCTCTTCTTCCTGTTCTGGGAGATAGAGCTGATCCCGATGTACTTCCTGATCTCGATCTGGGGTACGGGCCGCAAGCTGTA